>JAFUPY010000083.1 GCA_017472565.1 Eubacterium sp. | reverse complement strand
TACAAGAGAAGGATTTTTCCACGAAAAATTACCACACCACCACAGCTTACTGCTTCTATCATTGCAATTCCTCCTGACTGGTGGTTTTATCCACTTAAATTTAAGTATAGTCCAAGCTTGTGTGAAGTGCAATACTAAATTTTACTGTCCGGATTCCTCAAAGTAGAAATCCAGGATTTTCTTCGCTATGGGCACCGCATATTCGCTGCCGCTTCCCGCTCCCTCCACCAGGATTGTAACACAGATTTCAGGAGCCTCCACCGGTGCAAAACCGGTAAACCATGCATGACTTTCCCCGGCAGCATTGTACTCCGCCGACCCGGTTTTACCTGCCACACTGAATTTCTCATTGTTTAAATAGATGCCCGTTCCGCCACTGACCACCTGCTCCATCATTCCGGTTAAGACAGCAGCCTCCTCAGTGGAAAGAAGCTGTGCATACTCCTCGGCAGGAAACGCCTTCAGCAAGGCACCCTCCGCTGTTTCCACCTTTTCAAGAATCCGGGGCTTCATCAGCACTCCATCGTTGGCAATGGTCGCAGTTATCAGATTCAAATGCAATGGGGTAATCTGTGTTTTCCCCTGACCGATGGCCGTCTGCATGATTTCATTGGAGGTCATTTCTGACTCTATCACCACGGAGCTTTTCTTGTGAGGCAAATCAAAGGGCAGGCTTGTATGAAAAAGCAGCCCCTGCAGGGTATTAGCAAAGGATATCCTGTCCAAATCCATTCCCATCTGGGAAAAAGCAGAATTACAGGACCTTGCAAAGGCTCCCGAAAAATCCAGCAGTCCATGCAAATCCGTTGCACCGTCAAAAGATTCCTCGCCGTAATACAGGACAAAGGTTACCACCGGATGCAGCCGACTATCCTTGGGAAATCGGTACAAGTATTCTCCTTCTGATAAAGCTCCTTCTTCTATCGCCTTATCCCGCACTTGCTTTTTGATTTCTTCCACTTGTTTCGCATAGCGACTTACATCATATGACATGACACGGTATGCGATGCCGTAATCCTCTATCTCCTGGTTTTCGACTCCCATAATCGCAAAATTGGTTCCAAATGCGACCTTGCGAACCACATCTCTATCCTTCTGTTTCGAAGATTTCTCCTTTTTCACTGACGATCCAATGACATTTTGTGCCCATATGCCCTCTCGAGAATCCACTTCTGTCAGATCCTCTGGCTTCACATACTGTTCTCCGTGGCAACCAAAGGCATTAATAACGTCTGCAAACCTTCTATCATCAGTGAAAAAACGCTTAAATGCAGTATCTTTCCCCATTATTTCTCCTTCTCAGGGAAAACCATATTCAATTCAAATAAAATTTTCCCTGCTGTAAAATTACGCATAGAAAATTTTCTAAGATTCATCCAAGAATGATTGAAAGATGATACTTCTTAGATTCATAGAATGTTCCTGTCCCAATATACTGGCCTATATTGTAAGGACAGAATAGATCATAGTTACAGACATCTGCTATCTGGCCATAATCAGATGCTCTGCAAAAAGAAACTATATATGCAACATCATTGTAACTCGCTTGAGTTGTACAGTCAACCAACTTTTTCGTTTTATTATAAGCAGAAACAGACACAACCAGCAGATAACTTAATTGAAAAGGACATGTTGTTTCTAGATCATTGCGCTATTAAAATCTATAACAACTTCGTTATTCTGCCAGCGTGTCTGGAACTGTAAAAGTTATGTGGTTTTATAAGATTAGCGGTAAAGTAGTTTTCTTCTGCCCGCTGATGCAAGCAATACTGCTGCAGCACATACAATTGTTAATAATGCAGCAAGTGGCATTTGGCTATCATCACCTGTTGGTGGTGATACGCCTGGATCAGATGGTTCCACTGGTTCTGTATATGTATTCAGGAACTTCATGCTGATGTTATAAACGCCTGTTTTTGCATCTTTTGTTACCGTAATACCAGTGCCTGCAACCACATCCTGGATTTCTAATCGGCCATCCATATCAGCGTCACCAACCACAACCTGGAATGTTTTTTCCGCATCGTCATATTCCATTCCAACTTCGGTGCCTGCTTCTTCTGTCACACGGAAGCTGTATGTTCCTGCTTCAGCAAATTCGTATTCCTCCAACGATTCTATAAAGTAAAATGCTTTCGACTCTTCACCATAAACAGCATCATACTCGATATTGGCTTCGCCAACATTCATCCAATTACCAGCTTTGTCTTTCACATCCAACAGGAAGCCAAAGCTATCGCCAGTTCTCCACTCGCGACCATCCATTTCCTTTTTACCCCAAACATTCAAATCAAATGCCATCACACTGTCTGGTGTGTATACATTGACAAAATCAACCGCACCGCCATCTGCCGCAATCGTCACTTCCTTGCTGGAAATGCCATCCTTTGGAGCAAAACCAGAAAGCATATTTTGTTCATCCGTCAACTCTGTAACAGTTACAGCAGTACCTTCGGCAATACCCTGCACATAAACAGATACGCCCGGATCCATCCAGACTTCAAATACACCATTTTCATCGGTGAGCACGGTTTCTTTCTGTTCCACACCCTTGGTAATGGAAAGTTCCCGATTGGCGTATGTTTCGCCCAGATCCACTTCATACCAGAAACCAATATTTTCCGGAATCACATAGACCTCGCCAAACGGATGCTCCACTGTCTTGGTAAGCAACAAGTTATAGACAATCTTTTCAATCGGCTTGAACGTATTCACCACAGTTTCAGATTTCGTCACATAATAAGCCAAAGTAGACTGGGATGTTACTGCAAAAATCAAAACCAAAGAAAGCAACAAACCAATTTTCTTGAAAATGCTTCTTTTCTTCTTATTCAATTATGTTGCCCTCCTTCCTAAAATCCAAATCAAAAAGTAAAATCAGCAATCAAAAGGCACAAACGGTGCGGGGTTATGCCCTTTGATTGCCGCCCAGCCCAAAGGCTGGGACAGCATAATTTTATTGATTGCTTAATTGTTTACCACAACTGTTACCTCTTCAATCTGGAATAAATCATCAACATTATCTGTAGTAATCAAAACACCATTCATCGTACAGTTTTCAAGTACAATAGTACCGGTACCGTTATAGCTGTTTAAATAGTAGTTATTATCACCATTCACATTGTTATATGTATTCTGCTCAAATTCACAATTAGTATATGTGAATGTTGCGTTAGCGGAAATTCTCTGACTTGCATAATAGTGATTATCGGAAGTGAATGTACAATTTGTAAATGTAGCTTCGCCTAAACCGCTATAGCTATTCCAATCACCAAAAGTACAATCAATCATTGTAAGTTTATGTGCATTACCAACACCGATATTGACACCATATGTAGCACCTGTAACAGTTACATTTTCATAAGTAACGTCACCAGTCATTTCGGATGCACCAGAACCGCCAACACCAAGACCACGGAATGCACCTGTAACAGTTACATTTTTAGCAATTCCTTCTGTAACGGTAAGTCCACTTTCATATGCAGCTGTACCACTACTTACAGTCAGAGTGTTTCCAGCTCCATCCAATGTACCGCCATTAACAACGAACACCTGATCTCCTACATTAATATTGTCGTTTAAAATAACATATTCTTCAGTAGTTAATGCCTCTTCTAAAGAATCAGCATCTGCTACTACAGCAGGTAATGCAACATTAGAAAACCAGTCTTCTACATCACCATCAAAAGCCTCTTTCAATGCTGTTTCAGCATCAGTGAAACCATCTTTCTGAACCGCCTGTACATATACTGGGATGGAAACCACGCCATTAAAATCCTCTATTGGTCTTCCATTTACATCGATATACTGATTTGTATCAGGATCATAGTCTACTCTCTGATCCAAATAAAATCCTGTCATAACAACATCTGTACTTTCTCCAGCAGGAATTGCCTCTTCGAATGTGAATGAGAACAACCAATATTTTGCACCATCAATTTCTACTTTGTTATTCATATCATAGGACAACTCCCAAGAATTCTCAGAATCACCATCAAATACATTGCCATACTGTTCTGTAATTTTTCCCTGTAAAGTAGTTTGATTTGTTACACTTGGATAATTCCAATGCAGATTGTTCGCTGAAGCAGTATCATTTTCTGTAGCGGTATTTGCCCATGTTGGAATTGCTACAATTATTCGCATATACGCATCTGTAGTACCTGTATTTGTTGCGTATACAATCTTATCAACAAAATTACCTGCTGTAGTTATACCATATTCATCAGCAGTTCCTTGTGCTGAACCTACAATTGGCAATACATCTTTTCCTTGTTCAAACTTTTCCAGTGCAGTTCCTTCGGCATTTCGCTGTAATTCGTTTAATTCAACATTTACTTTCCCTGAGACAGCGATATTAGTTACAGTTTCATCATCTGTAAAATATGCCATAGTCCCGCCAATAGCAAGCGCTGCTACCAATGCAAAACTTGCACCCATTGCTAAGATTTTTTTCATTTTCATAGCTTTACTTCCTTTCCTTGTTTAAATTGCTCTTTATGTAATCGTTTCCGTTTACACCTTATTGATTTGTTGTTTCAGCCTGTTCTGCTTTAATCATTTCCCAGGCTTCGGTTGCTTCGTTGATTTCTTCATCGTCTGCGTCACGCTGTACTGCGTAGGCGGTGATGGTCAACTGTGGATACGCTTTGGTATCGTTCAGTTCCAGGATCATCGCTTCTGTTACCGTGTCTTTTACTTTGACTGCATCGTCTTTTAATACGGAGTAGATGCTGTCTTCTTTCGGATTACTTTCGGTGGCCGGCCATTCCATGTAGTACACACCTGGTTCGTTTTTCCCTAAGGCTGTCCAGCCTTCTGCGATTTCGTATTCCATGAAGGTGCCAAAGTTATCGGACTGCTCCACTTTCACGAACAGCCAACAGTCTTCGCTGTCTTTTGTTACCGTTACTTTTGGATCTTTTGTTATGGTTTCTCCTGGCATCAGATTGTAGGTATTCTTGTTTGGATCCCCATCGCCATCAACATCGGTTTCTGTTAATGTCAGGTTGATGTTTCCAAACACAAAGGTATTCACTACAGGATCGGTCTTTGCCATCATCCATGCATAGGTACCACCAATGGATCCACAGAGTACCACAACGATTGCCAGCACCATAGCCAACACTTTTGTCATGGAACCTTTCTTCCACCAGGAAAATTTGCTTTCCTTTTTATTCATTTACAGACCCTTCTTTCATCTGTCCATCAAATGCTGCCCACGCTGCATCTTCTGCGGTGATGGTTTCGCCAGTCTCTGCATCTGTGCTGTCAGCAAAACTGTCTGCCTGCACAGCATGTCCCACAATTTCAATCATGAAGTCGTCTTCTGTATCTGTCTCATCACCATAAAGTGATGCCAATTCGTCAGATGTTAATGTTCCCGGCGCAATCAACTTCGTAAAAAGTGGCTCCAGATTCATGTCTTCTGCTGCATCGGTTTCCTCGTTATAACCATTTATCACTTCTTTGTAGCGGAACTCGAATGTAATAGTGTCTGCATCTGTATCCTGAATAAATCCCTGATACAGCCAGGTTGTTTCATCCCAGCCTGAGAACAGGTCTGCGTAATCTTCCAGACCATGTGCTTCATTATCAATGATTGCCTGTACCGCACTTGCGTTGTAGACGGTCATCATCATCCGCACATACGCATTTTCACTTCCCGCTTTTACAGTGATGGTTGGATCTTTGTCATACTCCATACCTGGAATCAGGTGATACTCATTTGCTTTTACTCGCTCTACATTATCGCCAGTGATTGCCTTGCCGTCCTCATCTACCGGTGCTTCATTTAAAGTGATGTCTACCTTGCCTACAGTAAAGGTGTTCACTACCGTATCTTCATCTGTTAGATAAGCGATGGTTCCAGCAACTGTCACTGCTAAAAGTGCCACTATGCACACAAGAGCGGTAATGATTTTTTTGCTGTGTTTCATGTACTAATCCTCCTCCATTTCTTTCTTTTCTATTTCATTCTTCGAAACCGTTTCTTCTGCTTCTTTTTTTGATGGCTCCGTTTCTGAAATTTTATCTAATCGGTTTTTCTGTTTCTCACTGTCGCTAATCAGCATGTCTATCAGAAATACGATAAATATCAGGCCTACACAAAATAAGATTGCGATATAAATTCCCGGCGGCTGTTGGATAAAATTCACCAGATATCCTAAACCTGGAATGGAAAAAACTGGCTTCCCGATGACGTTTTTGTAATAGACCAAGCTGCCATCCACTACATTGTTGGCATCACCCTTTGTCTGGAAAAAGAGTTCTTCTGAGCCATCCCCGGCAGGAATCACATCCACAATTCGATGGGTGACAATGGTGTTTTCGCTTAAGATGTAAGTGATGACATCACCGTCTTCCAACTCCATTGGATCCACATCTTTTACATACATCAGCGAACCTGTCTTGTACGTGGGCTCCATGGAACCTGACAACACAGTGAATACCTGCATGTTCAAAAAGCGAACTCCTACCAACAGCAGAGCCAACACCACAACCAGCGCCACCAGAAGGGTGCTTATTGTTTTCAATATGATTTTTGTTCTTTTGCTCATGCCCTTTTATTACTCCTGCATTTCCAAGCAATTTGTTTGCAAATCGGCAATTGCTGCCTCTCAAATCAACAAAACAACATAATTTACGTTATGTTGTAGCACTTAGGGAAAAAGTATTTTAATACTTGTATTAAAGTATTTAGAAAGAAAAAAAGGTACGCAAACAGAGCCTTTTCTGCAATAAAACAGGAAAGGTTTCTTTGTCATACCTAAGTTTGAGTTTTATTCTTAAATTTTTGAAACTTTCTTGAAGTTTATGTATTTGTGTGTTACGATAACTAACGATATAAGTTCTCTTATATCTTCGTATACCAATTCTTCTACAACATAACGTAAATTATGTCACCAATTGCATTCTCTCTAGTTTTTTCCTGTGCTCTGCCCCCGTTGTCATGATATAGATTCGTGTGGTATTAATACTTGTGTGCCCCAAAATGTCTGCCAATTTTGCAATGTCTTTTTCAATGCCATAAAAGGTTCGGGCAAATAGATGTCGTAAATTGTGCGGGAAGACTTTATCTGGCGATACGCCTGCCTGTTCGCACAGGTTTTTCATTTCCCGCCAGATATTGCTGCGGTTCATCGGCTTTCCTGTCCGCGTAACAAATATTGATCCGGATTCTATCCGACGTTCTTTCGCATATCGCAGCAATTTTTTTCGCAGTTTTGACACAATAAATACGATACGAAGTTTTCCTTTACAGGAAACCCTTGCTTCTCCCTGACGCAACGCTTCCACTGTAATATAAGGAAGTTCACTAACACGGATACCTGTTCCGCAAATGGTCTGAATCAACAGGGATAATCGTTCATTTCCTTTTTGATTTGCCGTCTGTATCAGACGCTGATATTCTGCTTTTGTCAGTTCCTTTTCCGCCGAACTGTAGGCTTTCTTCTGCACCCGAAACTGCCTTACACAACAGTCCTCCCAACCCATATAGCGCAAAAATGAGTTGAGCGATGCCAGCATAGAGTTCGCACTTGTGGTGGCATACCGCTTTTCTAACATGGATTTGTATTCCATAATCAGAGACTTGTTAATATCCCACGCAGCGTCTTGGCCCTGTGCCGCATAAGCTGCAAAGCTTCTCACGTCCCGCAGATATTTATCTACGGTAATTTGACTTTTTTCATCATCCAGTAGGTGCTGCCTGAATGCATCTAAATGTGTTTGCGTTATTGTCCTTTTCATATTTGTACCCTCCGGTGCTATTATTTTACTATAATTTTCATTCGTTCGTTTCTAGTCTTTCCAGAATCCGCCCAAATTTTCATAAAAAATAACACACCGTTGGCAAGTAAAAAACCGCCGCCCGAAAGATAATTTCATCTTTCAAGCGACGGTTCTTCTCTTGCCAATCCTATTTAGGTTTTACTCTTCGACAGACTCGTTTTTGTCGATTTCTTTGGTGTAGTATACTCGTTTTTTCAAGATACTCTGACGTTTCCTTTGCACAACCTTTTCTGCCCGCCCACTGCGCTTGCCGAAGCAGCGTTCTGGGAAGAACAAAAACAGAAATACGATGGCAGAAATGATAAAAAAGAAAAATCTAAAAACTTTCTTGAACTTTGATTTCATTACTTTCTCTCTCTTTCAGCGTAGTTGTACTTTGTAACTCTAACCCCAACGTTATATCTCTCCTACTTTATAACACCTTTCTTCTCAAACTAACATTTCTTTTTCCTAAAGCTTTTCTAAATTTTCTATAAAGCTACTAATTTTGTATCTGATCCAGTTCTGCAAGCCACATGGATGCGTGAGCATCGCTTGGCATGGACAGATCTCCTCGTGGAGATACCCCAACCGGACCTGCTTTTGGACCATCTGGCAAACAAGAGCGTTTGAACTGCTGTGTGAAAAATCTGCGGTAGAAGGTCTTTAACCATTTTAAAATCGTCTCTTCGTCATAGTCCCCGGCAAATGCGTAATTTGCAAGACGATAAATTTTCTTTGGTTCAAACCCATAACGCAGCACATAATACAAGAAGAAATCGTGCAGTTCGTATGGTCCTACCAGGTCTTCTGTTTTCTGTGCAATCTTTCCTGCGTCTGGTGGCAGAAGTTCCGGGCTGACTGGTGTGTCAAGGACATCGTAAAGAACGGTCTTTAATGCAGCGTCACCACAAGTGTCAGCATAGTATTTTACCAAATGGCGCACCATGGTCTTTGGAATAGAACCATTCACACTATAGTTGGACATATGGTCACCATTGTAGGTTGCCCAGCCAAGGACAAGCTCTGACAGATCGCCTGTACCAATTACCAGACCATTATTCATATTTGCCACATCCATAAGAATCTGTGTACGTTCTCTGGCCTGGGCATTTTCGTAAGTTACATTGTGGTTTTGTGGATCATGCTCGATGTCATTAAAATGTACACTGACCGCATCTTTAATGCTGATTTCCTTAAAAGTCGCACCTACTGACTTGATCATGCTCACTGCATTGTCATAGGTTCTGTCTGTAGTGCCAAATCCCGGCATGGTAATCGCAATGATATCTGCTCTGTCTTTGCCAAGCAGGTCAAAGGCTTTGGCGGTTACAAGCAACGCCAGTGTGGAATCCAGTCCGCCAGAAATACCTACGACCGCGGTTTGGCTATGGGTATGTTCCAGGCGACGCTTCAAACCATAGCTTTGAATCAACAGCGTCTCTTCACAGCAGCGATCTCTTTCGATTCCTTCTGCAGGAATAAATGGAGACTGGGACACATGTCTGGTCAGCTCTGTATCTGTGCATGCCATATCTACATCTACAAGTAAATATCCTGTACTATCCACAGTAAACGTATTCATGCGGCGTCTTTCTTCTACGATGGAAGTTATGTCAACCTCACTATAAATCACATTTTCATCTACAAATCTGCTTGCAGATAAAATGGTTCCATTCTCTGCAATGATCTTCTGTCCAGTACACACCACATCCTGGGTAGACTCGTACACGCCAGGATTAGAAAGCACATAGCCACACACATATTTCATGGAGTTGATACGCACCAGGTCCAAACGAAGGTCTGCCCTGCCCGGAAGTTCAATATGAGCTGCCGGATTTACAATCAGATTGGCCCCTGCTTTGGCATGCATAATAGCAGGTGACTGAGCCACCCACATATCCTCACAGATTTCCACTGCAACCTTAAGCCCTGGCATTGCTGTTGTTCCAAACAACAGTCTGGTTCCCATTGGTGCGGTATATTCCTCATTCAAATCAACAGACACGGTTTCTTCCAATGCTGGTGCAAAGTGGCGAACCTCGCTGAATTCTCTGTAGTTTGGCAGATTGGTCTTTGGCACCAGACCATACACATATCCATTTCCAACGGCTGCTGCCACATTGTAGAGCTTACCATTATATTCCAGCGGAAGACCTACAATTGCCAGATAGCCCTTGCCCTCTGTATGATTTGCAATGGCAAGCAGAGCATCTTTTGCCCCTTTTAACAGCAAATCCTGAAAAAACAGATCCCCACAGGAATATCCTGTGATACACAATTCCGGAAATACCATAACCCTGGCGCCTGCTGCCTCAGCACGGTCTAACATCTCACAAATAGAAGCTGCGTTGTGGACTGGATCTGCTACTTTTATTTCTGGTGTCAAAGCTGCTACTTTTATAAATCCATGTTTCATAATTATCACTCACTTTTAATCGATCTATACTACTGGTAACATTTCATTTTGCCGAGGATTATTCTTCCTCGTCGTCTGTCTGTTCCATGGCATCAATGATTTCTCTCAACTCTGACACCTCAAACAGATATCCGGTATTGCAGAAGTCACAACGTACTTCTACAGGTTCTTCATCTACGATCAGGCTTTCCAAGTCCGCTTTTCCGATGCTGATAACCGCCTGCTTTACGCGCTCCTTGGAACAGTTACAGTGAAACTGTACTGGCATCTTGTCTGTATATTCAACACCAAGATCTCCTAACAGAGCTTCCAGGATTTCTTCTGGGCTCATGCCCTGATCTAACAGTTCTGTTACAGATGTTACCTTTGCCAGATTTTCTTCCAGCTTCACAATCGTTTCTTCTGTTGTAAATGGCATCAGCTGAATAATAAATCCGCCAGCCTGTTTTACGGTACCATCTTCATTAACCAGTACACCAAGGCCTACTGCAGATGGCACCTGCTCAGAAGTTGCAAAATAATAGGTAAGATCTTCTGCAATTTCACTGGTCTGCAGTGCACACTGTCCGATGTATGGCTCCTTTAAGCCCATATCCTTGATCACATTCATGATACCAACACCAACAGCACCAGCTACATCCAGTTTACCTTTTGCGTTGGCTGGAAGATGCACATCTGCCTCAATTGGATATCCTTTCACGTTACCATTTGGATCTGCGATTACGGTCATCCCTTTCATCGGACCACCGCCGCGAACCTGCAATGTCAGAAGGTCTTTTTCTCCCTTCATCATGGATCCCATCATCGCACCGGCAGACATCAGACGGCCCAAGGCTGCAGTTACAACCGGGCTGGCATTATGATGCGCTCTTGCTGTTTCTACCATATTTTTAGAAGTAATGGCAAAGGCGCGAACCGCGTGATCTGCCGCAGTGGCTCTTACCATGTAATCATTTGTTTTTCCTACTTCACTCATATATTTTCTAACATAGATGTAAAAAAATACATCTACACTCCTTCCTTATTTTTTGATGCGAACATCTTTTTTATACCGGAAACAGTATCATCAACACTTACTTTCCACACTCCTGTGCCACGAAGTAAACTCTTTCACAATCTTCTTCCGGCTCCTGTCTGGTTCCTTCTCCGTACACAGCCAGCAGTTTCATCCCTGCTTCTTCTAAAAGCGCTGCGATTTGATCTACATCGTAAGCTTTCTGGTAGTGATACTCCTGAAAACGCTGGAACAATCCTTTTTCCTCTGGATGCTCAATAAAAAGTGTCAGTTCATACTCATTGATGCCTGTCTCTTCGTCATAATAATTGTCCCAGACAAAGCTTGCATCATCCCGATGTTCGCAAATGGTCTGATCCCCGATCAGTTCCTCATATTTGAACCGGGTATTCATATCAAACACAAAGATGCCCTTTGGATCCAGATAATTGTTCACCAACTTGAACACCTGGAGCAATTCTTCCTCTTCCAAGATGTAATTCATACAGTCGCAGGCACTGATTACGGCACGAACCGTTCCGTACAGTTCAAACTCCCGCATATCCTGCTGCAGATATAAAATCCCTTCGGACTCCTGTTCTCTGGCAATTCCAAGCATTTCCTCAGACAGATCCACACCAATCATATCATAGCCGACCTGCTTTAACAATCGTGTCATTTTGCCTGTGCCGCAGCCCAGGTCCAGCACCAGACCGTCCTCAATTCCATTTTCTTTTAGTATCTGCGTTATGTACGCACACCACTCCTCATAAGGAACATTGTCCATGAAAAGATCATATACTTCTGCAAAAGAACTATATGCCTCCATAAAATCACCTCACATAAAACTGATATATGATAACCTTTTGGGTCTTCTTTTTCAAGCTTTGGGGCCATCCCTCTGCGCCTTAGCAAAAACCAGTTATCTTAAGTTGAATACTCTCCAGCCCCTGATAGCTGTTCAGATCCGGATAATAGGAAAAATGCAGTTTCACACCAGTGTCACGAACACCGCCAAGCACCTTGTCTGCTAATACCTTATCATATTTTGCCGCAATAGAAACTCTTAAATTTTCAGGATTTCCAAAATAAACCCCATCCATGGTCGTTCCATACTGACTTTTCAGACGCATGCGAACTACATTGTGCTCTTTGCCAAAGATTCCAAGGGAGCAGATCTCTAAATCGTGATCCGCAAACACGGGCTTTTCATTGTCCTTGCCAAATGGCTCCAGCAATTCCAACTGCTGAATCAATTCTTTGGAAATATAGTCCACCGGCATTGGCACATCAATCAGAAGCTTTGGCGTCAGGTCTTCTTCTGCCAGCTGACAGTTTGCATTCAACTGGCTTCGCAGTTGATCAATCCTATCCTCTTTTAAGGAAAATCCCGCCGCCATTGGATGTCCGCCGTATTTTAACAACAAATCACTGCAGCGATGCAGCTCCTCATACATGGAATAGCCTTCGATAGAGCGGGCGGAACCCTTGGCATCCTGCTCCCCTTTTGTCACCACCAGCGCTGGACGATAATATGCCTCCCGCAATCGTCCCGCCACAATGCCAGCCAGACTTTCATGACATTCTGGCAGATAGACTACCAATACCTTATCGTTAGACATGCCCTGTGATGCAATCACTTCCATGGCCTCTGCCACAGCCAGAGCTGTCATATCTTTTCGTTCTTCATTCAGCGAGGTCAGCTCCGCTGCCAACGCCCCTGCCTGAATCTCATTTTCCGCAAGCAAAAGCTTTAAGGCACGCTTTGCAGTATCCAGTCTGCCGCTGGCATTTAAGCATGGCCCAATCTTAAATCCAATGTGCCATGCCTTGACTTCTCCGAAAGTCAGCTGGTTTTGCAGGATCAATGCCCGCATACCCAGATTAGTAGTGTGATTGAGCATCTTTAGTCCTATCTTTACCAGGATACGATTCTCATCCACCAAAGCCATCACGTCCCCGACCGTGGCAAATCCGGCGTTTTCAATAAAGACGTCGCTTTCTTCCACCGGAATTCCCATCTTTTCATAAAGCACCTGGATAAACTTATAAGCAACCGCCGCACCACACAAGCCCTCGAAAGGATAGGTGCAGTCCGACTGCTTCGGATTGATGATGGCATCTGCAGCCACCAACATCTGTCTGTGCAGCTTGGTTTCACCAGCAGCTTCGTCCTGCACTTCCACCGGAACTTCGTGATGATCGGTAACCACCACCGTCATCCCCAGTGCCTTGGCCAGCGCAATCGGCTCAAACGCAGAGATGCCGTTATCACAAGTAATAATGGTGTCTACCCCATCTGCCGCCGCTTGACGAATCAGGTCTTCGTTGATCCCATAGCCATCCCTGATACGATCCGGAATCGCTGTATCCACATCAGCGCCACAGCGTTTTAATCCCGTAAGCAGGATATAGGTTGCCTGCACACCATCTATATCATAATCGCCAATAATTCTGATTTTCTTTTGGCTGTCTATGTTCCGTTTTAAAATATCCGCGCCTTTTTCTACATCCTTCAGCAGGTGAGGATCATGGAGGTCTTCTTTTCCACCCGTCAGGAACTTGCGGATATCTTCCATTTCTGTCAAATCTCTGTTTCTGATAATGCGGGCAACCACCGGATCAATGCCAAAGGCCTGTCCGATTGCAGCAAAATCCGCTCGCTTACCAGCAACCACCCATTTTTCTTTCATTAGTCGTACTTCACTTCCCAAAGTGTTAATCCGCAGGCTGGCATCATTGCTCCCGCCTGAGCTCTTGTTTTTGATTCCAATATTGCTGTCATGGACATCGCATCCCGGTCACCAAGTCCCACTTCCACCAGCGTTCCTGTCAAGATGCGGACCATGTTCTGTAAAAATCCATTGCCCCGATAGGTAATGCGAACTTCATCCCCAATGGTTTCGATGCGAATTTCATAAATGCTTCGCACTGTCGATTTTTTCATCTTGGCATTACCGCAAAAAGCGGCAAAATCATGGGTTCCAAGCAGCGGCTCTGCCGCCTGTCTCATCTGTTCCACATCCAGTTTTTTCTCAATCTGGAAAACATATTTGCGATCAAAAACATTTGGAATCCCACTGTTCCAGATACGGTAAATATACGTTTTTTCCACTGCATTCAAACGGCTATGAAAGCGTTCAGAAGCAATCCGAGTCTCCAAAACGGCAATGTCCTCTGGCAGATATGCATTTAACAGCGCAGTCAATGCCTCCGGCTCACCGCCAAAATGCTCCGCCTCTGCTTCATGAAGACGGAAGTTTGCCACCTGATACATGGCATGTACGCCCGCATCAGTTCTGCCTGAGCCATCAATCTCGATATCTCTGCCAAACTGTTTTTTCAAAATGACCTCTATCTTGCCCTGAATGGTCTGGTCTATACTTTTCTGTCTCTGCCAACCCTTATAGCGGGTTCCGTCATACTGCACCCGGATCTTGTAATTGATCATAATTTCTCCTTACGTAGGAAAACGACGAAGAAAATGTTTTTTATTCAGTAACATTTTCCCCGTCGTTTTTACCCAAAGACCGGCAACTCCTGTTACCTGTGGTCTATCTTATTCTTCTGTTGTGGTATCATCTGCTGTTGTTTCAACAAAAGTTACTTTTACATCTGCAGAAGCCTGTTCCAATGCAACATAGTATTCTGCGTAATTAAGGATCAGATAATCCTTACCGCCACACTGTTCGATGAATTCTTCTTCTGTCATATAGTAAGAAGATGCAAAATAAGATACAAAGCTGTTGAATTCTGCTGCGTCTACTTCACATTTTAATTCTGCAACCAGAGCTTCCAATACCAACTCTTCATACAGAGTTGCTTCTGTCTGTGTGGTCAGTTCTGCCTTGAATTCATCTAATGTCTGTCCATAATATGTGGTCAGATATTCTTCCAGTGTCATATCATAAGCAGCACATTCTGCTTCATAAGCATCTAATGTCTGCTGTACACGCTGATCTAACAGACCTTCTGGAAGTGTTACTTCTGATTCAGCAACCAGTTTGTCAAGGAACGCCTGCTGAATTGCAACATTCAGGTTGTTTTTCAGGCTTTCTTCTACAGTTGCCATAAAGTCATCTACATTAGTCAGACCATAGGAAGTACCAAAGTTCTGTAATACATAGTCATCTGTGATTTCATCAACAGTGATGTCTGTTGCTTCTTTTACAGCGTTGATGGTGACTTCAAACTGAACTGCCTGCCCAGCAAGTTCTGTGTTCGTATAATCTTCTGGGAAAGTAAGGTCTAAGATGACTTCTTCCCCTGCCGCATGACCAATCAGGCCATCTTCAAAACCATCGATAAAGCTGCCGGAACCAAGCAGCAGATCCTGCTGTGCCGCGGTACCGCCGTCAAAAGCAGTGCCATCTTTGGTTCCAAAGTAGTCGATATTTACAATATCGCCTTCCTGTGCCGCACGTTCAACCTCCACATAATATGGATAGTTGATTACAATATTGTTGGCACCCTCTTTGATAGATTCCTCTGTTACTTCGTAAGACTTGTCAACTTCCACATCGATCTTCTTGTAGTTTGCAAGCTTTACATAGTCTTCAACATCATACTCGGTACTAGCAAGCATGTATTCTGTTGTATATACTTCTGGTTCAGTGCTACCCTCACTGACCGCACTTCCTGTATTCTCATTTTCCCCACATCCAGTTGCTAATACGGAAACTGCCATTGCAGCAACCAGTAAAAGCGCTAACTTTTTCTTCATTGCTTTTTCCCTTTCTTTCAAACAATTCGATAAAATTGCAATTCTGTCTTTTGCACTCAGATGTACTATTGCGGGTAATCCATCTTTTTGGCAAGTTGGAACTGCAATTATTAAAATACCACAATTTTGTCCAAAAAGGAAGAGTCTATTCACAAGAGTCTATTGATTTTTAAACTAAAGAATGTTAAAATGGTTCGGATATTGAAAAAAGCACGTTTAGAGGAGGTATTGCAAGTGTTATTAGCACCAATGAATAAATCTATTATCGCTTTGATCATCGTTATCGCTGTTGTTATCGTTGTTTTGATCATTACTTACAGACTGGGTAAGAAACAGCAGGCAAAACGTGAAGCACAGCAGGAAACTATAGATGCAATGAAACAGACCATGTCCATGCTGATTATTGATAAGAAGAAACTTCGTATCAAAGACTCTGGTCTTCCACAGCAGGTTATTGACCAGACCCCTTGGTATCTGCGTCGCAATAAAGTACCTGTTGTAAAAGCGAAAGTTGGACCAAAGATTCTGCTTCTGATTGCTGAAAATGACATCTACGATGAAATTCCATTAAAGAAAGAAATCAAAGCAACTGTAAGTGGTCTTTACATCACAGACATCCGTGGTATTCGTGGACCAATCGAAAAACCTGTGAAGAAGAAAAACTTCTTCCAGAAACTTATGGGTGAAAAATAATTCATTAGAATTGCAAAAGGCTCAGCACGTTGTGCTGAGCCTTTACTGTTAGCTAAGAGTAAAGTCCCCTTCTGTTTTGGAGGTGACACGGATCTGGATCTTGCACTCTGCATAGCTCTGGTAGTTGATATCCAATGTGTAGTCCACATCCAGAGATATGTTCTGCTCTGTTTCGTTGAGATCAAATCGATTGGCATTGATGCCCATCATGATGTTTCCATATGGGGTTTCGTAGCATGTGATATTCTTCTTATTTTTTTCAAATATCATATGTACATTGGAAACACCATTCTTTTTCAGTTCCAGGTAGTCACCGTCAATTTTAATTCTGTTTTTAGTTACTCCATCAAATCCTTCCATCACTTCGTCGAAAATGATGTAGTGTTTTCCATTTTTTAAATAATACTCGCCGGAATTGATAACTTCAATTGGCTGAGCGTCCTTATCTGCATCTGCGTCTGCAATCTGAAGACCGCTGATTGCAACCAGTACATCTTTTGTCATTTTAGTACTCCTCAATATGTATTAACTGTGTGGTGTCAATGCCGTATGGCAGAATCGAATTTGCAAAGCTTTTGAACTTTTCTGCGGCATCGCTTACGTAAAACTGATGAACCGGACCTTCAAACTGTCCCTTGCCGTCGTTCAACAAATCCATATCATCCAACAGACCTTTCAGTTCGATGGCTGTCTCATAAGCCGGATTGACCAGATTGACTTCCTCGCCCATCACCTGTCTGACGGTAGAGCGAAGCAGTGGATAATGGGTACAGCCTAAGATCAACGTGTCGATACCGGATTCCTTCAATGGTTCCAGATAGCGGTTCGCCACTTCCACGGTTACCGGATCCTTCATCCACCCTTCCTCAACCAGGGGCACGAACAACGGACATGGTTTGCCAAGCACCTGTGCCTGTGGAAGATGGGACTGAATGACCTTGGTATATAACTGGCTGGCAATGGTACTCTCTGTTGCAATGACACCGATTTTGCCATTTTCTGTTGTCTCTGCTGCCACTTTTGCACCTGGCTTTAACACACCGATGATCGGAATATCCAGTTCAGACTGTATTTCCTCCAACGCCAGTGCACTGGCTGTATTGCAGGCAACCACGATCGCCTTCACATTCTTTGTTTTCAAAAATCGGATGATCTGTCGTGAAAAACGGATGATCGTTTCCTTAGACTTGCTTCCGTAAGGAACTCTGGCTGTATCTCCAAAATAAACAATTCTTTCGTCTGGAAGCTGACGCATGATCTCTCTTGCAACGGTAAGCCCGCCAACACCAGAATCGAATACACCGATCGGTGCGTAAGAGAGTGCTTTTGCTTCATCAAGCTGTTTGTTTGACATGAGCGGATTCCTTTCTATCATAGTTAGACACATTTCCTTTCAGATCAGAACTGCGTTGTTTGTTATATTCGGGTGTACCCGTACCCTTGATTGTAACTTTTTCTCACCCATTTGTAAAGAATCCATTTATTACCTGACAATATATGAACGGCTACTTTGTAAACATACCGCTTATCACTTCCTGAATGCGAAAACTGATCTCATACTCTTTATTCTCCATAATCATCTTATATTCCTCCGGAGACAACACGGTCTGCAGCTTCTCGGCAGACGCTTTCTCATCAATCTGATACAAACTGCCGGAAAAACAGAGATTTGGATAAAGCACGCACCACCAGTTCTTACCTTCACCTTCCCCAATCACCACGCGCAGTGCCTGATAATTCCCCGGCGGAAATACCGCCTTGCCATAAGCTTTGATTGGAAAATAGCAGTTTTCCAGGCTGGCGGACACTGGATAATCATACCCCTGGCGGACAATTTCGGCCTTGGCGTAAGCCTCAATCTCATCCAAATGTTCTGTAATGATCGCTTTCCCGTCGAAAACATCTTCCGCAGATGCCAGATGTTCTCCCAGATATGTACCTACACTGTCCCGCACTGCAAGCTTCAATGCCTGGTCTGCATCACTGTCACTGTTGGCCAGCACATGAAAACGGATTACCTTGTCTGCCACCTGCTGCTGCATCTGGTGAAGGGACACCACGCGACTGACCAAAACAGCAAATGTAATTGCCAGCAAGAAAAAGAGAATGCACTTTTTAAGATTGATTGTTTCATTATTATTGCTTTTCATAAAAGAATACTCCTGATAAAATTATTTGAATCGACTCTATCAGAAGTATTTCCAGAAAGTGGATTCCTAAACAAAAAATCCTTCAAAGTAATTTTGTGCACATGCACATCCTACTTTGAAGGACTCACAATTCTTTAGGTATCCAGCATTTTTAATTTCACTTCTACAGTTGTCTTTAATTTTTTCTCGTAAGCATCCGGGTTGTCCCGATACAGCTTCCACAGCTTGCGGTCATACCCTGACAAGGCCAAATAGCTGTTGGTCAGATCTGCATGGTTTTCCTCTTTGCAAAAATTCACCAACTCGTTTAATCGTGCTTCCACTTTTGCGGTGGCTTCTTCCAGAACCTGTTTTTTTTCAGATCGGTCAAAGAGCCAGTCGGCGGACAGTTTCAGGTTGCCACGCACCAGTATCTCCTGCTTTGGATTGCCGCTCTCATCCTCATAGATACGCCGCTCCACTCGAATATCCTGTAGGGTGGCATATTCATCGTCCTCTAAAACCAACGATACCGTCTTTTGCTTATTCAACAACATGTTGACATAGGCTGCATCCTGAGCGGACAATGTTCCTCGATCTCCACAGCGGCTGATGACACAGTATTCTGCAATCGCCAACTGCCCATTCTGCAGGGATACAATTGGCGCAAGCATAGTCTCGGTCTTATTTTGATACAGACTCATAAAGTCCTTTACCGTAAATACAGACTTTTCTTTCTTATCTTCTCTGCTCTTTAGCAGTTCTTCCACATAAAATCCCATGGAGGTATCCCCTGTCACACCATCCTGGAATAGATCTTCCACATTTTCTTCTGTAAAAAGCAGACAGGTATTCCATGCCATATTTTCGTTTTCCAAAAAGTACGAAAACAGCACTTCTTTTTGGTCTTTGTCCAACAACATTTCCCGACTGATGATAAACACTTTCATATGATTTAAATCCAGTGTTTTCTCCGATTCCACTGCCAGTTTTTCTTCTGCTGCAAAAAGAGACTCTGCCAAAACAGTACGAAATGAATCCCCGCTGCCAGCGTTACCACTATCAGAACCACTCGTGCCCTTCCCAGTATCACCAGCACCATCGGAAGCCTCTCCACTGGAAGTATTGCCCACACCCCCTGCAACGGAGGCTGGTATGGCATAAGATACCACCATCTGCCTGGTGTCCTTGTTTTCCTCAATGCCGATTGCCAGCGGATACATGGCAGACTCAGGTCCTTTTTTTCCGCATCCATGGAGCAATAACAGCAGACTGCTAAGTAATATCAGTATCATCCCAATCCACACTTTCCTTCCGATTTTTTTGCCCATTGGGAACAGCTTCTGAATCCCTTCCACGCAGTAGTAGCAAAGAGAATGAAACAAGGCAAACAGGCAGAAAAACCAGATGGTCACCATAGGCGCATCCAGTCGCTCCATCAGATTTCCCGGCATCTGTACTACGGACATCAAGGAGATGATCGGATATTTTAAAACAGCCAACAGATCTGACTGAAAGATGCCAAGTAAGATCAGATAAACTAACGCGCACCCCACGCCGGCCCACCATACCATTTGGGCGCCAACACTGCCCACCTGATCCGGTTCTGCACAGGATGGTCGAAGCAACACACACAACACCGCTGGCAAAAATGCCGCCATACACACAGCGATTCCCAGCAAGAACCATGCCGGACGGATGGCAAATACCGGCAGCCAATAATCAGGATGGATGTTCCACATGGCAATCACCAGAATGATCGCCAGGGGAATCAGTAAAATCCAAAACAGGATCTCATAAATACGGGCTCTGGACTCGATTCCTTTCATGATCCCATATCCTCCGGCAAAAAGAATAGACGCAACAATGATCCATAAATAATTGGAGTCCAGCAGCTGTCGTTCCACCAGGGAAACCAACAGATAAAAAAGAAATCCTGCTGCCAGAGCAAAAACCAGAATCTGGATTGTTGCCTTTATTTTTGCAGATAATTGTCTGCCAAACTTCATTGAGGACGTTCCCTGTTTCCCATTATGATCCACGGACTCCCTGCAGGGCTTTCTGCACAGCCAAAGTACAATCCCGCTCCATATGGCTGCCGCAATAAGAATGGCAAATATCCCATCAGTCTGACAGATTTTAGCCAACGGTCCCGGCAAGATCAATGTGCCAAGGCCAAACAATTCCAGAAACATCATTCTGCTCATCTGTCGTATGGATACTTTTCCATTGCTGGAAAATGTTGGACTCTCCATTTGCTTTAAGCCTCCTGTGCAATTAATTTCAAACTATCTCTTTTTGTATCCTTACTTAATTTTTTCTTTTATTATTTTTCTCACTTTGTTTCTGATTCCGCCGCAGCCGTACCTTCTGCTTCTCATTGGCAAACAGCGGTCGTTTTTTCAAGGTAAAATAAGGTGGACGAATCAGTGAATCTGCTTCATCCGTCTGTCGGTTCGAGCTTCCTACAAACGGTGTCAGATACGGAATATCAAAGCTTTCCAGTCGGGACAGATGGACCAGCAACAGTATGATACCAATCAAAAGTCCGTACAATCCTAAAAATGCACACAGGAAAATAAAGATAAATTTCAGCAAACGAAAGGCTGCCGCAAACTCGGTATTTGGAATGGCATAAGAGCATAGGGCTGTAAAGGCAACGATAATGACCACCATCCCACTGACAATGTTTGCTTCTACTGCTGCCTGACCAATAATCAATCCTCCCACAATACCAATGGTACTTCCAAGTGCCGCAGGCAGTCTGGTTCCCGCTTCCCGCAGCAGCTCAAATGATAATTCCATGATCAGGATTTCCACCACCCCTGGAAAGGGAACCCCTGCCCTTGCCTGGGCAAAAGACAGCAAAAGAGCCGTCGGGAGCAATTGGGTATGAAAATTGGTCACTGCCAGATACAGTCCTGGCAAAATCATAGCCAGCACTGACGCCGCATATCGAAGCAATCGGGTAAAAGAGGCAATCTCCCAGCGATTGTAATAGTCATCACTGGTCTGGATAAAACTGTTATAATCCGAGGGAATGATCAGAGCCACCGGTGAGTTGTCTGACAACAAAACCACGCGCCCTTCCAACAACGCCATGGCTGCCCTGTCCGGGCGCAGCGTCGTCTGAAATTGCGGGAATGGCGATACCCAGCTTTTTTCCGAAAGCTGCTCGATAATCCCGCTGTCCAGTACACCGTCGACCTCATATTCACTTAACCTTTGTTCGATCTTCTCTATCAAAGTTATGTCAACCAAATCATCGACATAAACAATGTCCACATTGGTCTTGGAACGGACACCAAGTTTCTGTTCCTTCACTTTTACCTTAGGTGATCGAATTCGCTTTCGAATCAGCGCCGTATTCACCTTTATGGACTCCGCAAACCCTTCATTAGAACCACGATTGGCCTTCTCCGAGTCCGTCTCCTTCACAGCTTTGGCAGGATACCCCTTGTCCGCAATCTTTAATGCCTTGTCATAGCCATCCACGAACAAAATGGCATCCCCCGTCAGCATCATATCCCCCGCTTCCTCAATGGTCGCAAAAGGTGACGCATCTGAAATCCCAAAATGATTTTTCCGAATGGCATTCACCAACTGCTCATCCGGCACTTCACAAAACCGGTTGATCATCTCCCCCAACACAGAGCGCTCCAGGAGCATATTTCCCACCGAAGTCTCCACATAGGCAACAAAACAAGTCACCTGCTGATTTAAGCCCAGCTGCATCTTACGCATCTTGATGTCTGCGCAGTCAGCAAAAAGAGCCTCGTAATTCCTTATGTTTTCCTCAATATTGGCTGATACAGGATGTCCCTGCGGCTGTGTTTGTTGCTTGTAACCCATTCATACGCTCCTATCAACATTATGTAAACCATATATTATTTACAGTACCATAACATACCCTTATCCCCGGAGGGTGAAGAAAAATTGTCTCGCGCAAACCGTCCTAAGGTTTGTAAGAGCCAATTTTTTCACACGCAGGAACATTACGTACAAAAAAAGGATAAGCTCATCGCTTACCCTTTTATATATGTGCAATTTCATCTTACTTTATACACCAACACAACCGTTTTGCATGTACCCTATACTTATAACCCCAAATACTTCCTTTGCAGCAGTTTGTCTATCACTGATGCGTTCTACTGTTGCTGACGAATGATTCGTTTCATTCCTTCTTCCTGATTGTAAAGGTGTTTCATTGTAATCTTTACTACCAGGTCTTTGTTGCGTTTTTCCAACGCATCTACCATATCTCTGTGTTCCTGAATCAGGATTGGATAGATAGATCTGTCTTTCAGATATTCTGCACGATAGCGGAACATCTGCTCACGGATATCACCGAGAAGCTGAACCAGCTTTGGGTTGTCCGCGATTCTATAAACTGTTTCATGAAGGGCAACATCTGCTTTTGCAAGATCTACCACGTTGTCCTGCTTGGTCATCTCTTCAAAATGCTTCATTGCAGCACGAAGTTCTGCCACATCTTCTTCTGTGATCTTATCACAAACAAGAACCACTGCCAATTCTTCCAAGGCACGACGAATCTGCAGTGTATCCCCCATATCTTTTTCTGTCATCTTGGCAACTTCTGCGCCTCGACGAGGAATTGTAATCGCAAGACCTTCCTGCTCTAACATACGAATGGCCTCACGGATCGGTGTACGGCTAACGCCTAGTTTGGATGCTAACTGGAGTTCCATCAGTCGCTCACCTGGTTTTAAGTCACCGCGCAGAATTGCTGATCTCAAGGTCTGAAATACAACGTCACGCAGTGGTAAATATGCATCCATATTTAACTGTAAGTCCTTCTCCATCATTCTTTCATCTCCATTTACCCTTGTGTTTATCTACGGTTGTTATGTATATCTGAAGTATAAAGATTTTTCACTAAATCTGACTGTTTCAAGGTATCGTAGGCTCTGCGCACGTCCTTTTCACTGTCAAACAAACCAAATACGGTTGGACCGCTGCCACTCATCATGGCATTCAGTGCACCGTTGGCTTTCATCACCTTTTTGATTTCTTCAATCACTGGATGGTGTGGAATGGTCACTGTCTCAAGGATATTGCCCATGTTTTCTGCAACACCCTTCAGATTTTTACTCTTAATAGCAGCCATAATTCCATCAATGTCAGGATGCTTTGTCCAGTCATTCAGTTTCAGGTTTTCATACACGAACTTTGTAGAAACAGAAACTGGTGGCTTTGCAATCAGAACCGGACATTTTGGCATTGGCGGCAAAGCGGTCAGCTTCTCGCCGATGCCCTCTGCCAGGGCTGTACCGCGCATCACGCAGAATGGAACGTCTGCGCCCAGACGAAGTCCCAGCGCCATCAAGTCCTCCTGTTTTAAACCAAGCTGGAAAATGCGGTTCATACCAACCAGTACCGCTGCCGCATCAGAGCTGCCCCCTGCAAGCCCGGCTGCAACTGGAATGAACTTCTGAAGTGTAATATGCACACCTTCCTTGATTTTATATGCATCCTTCATTAATTTTGCTGCTTTATATACCAAATTATCCTCATTTACAGGAAGATAATACAAATTGGTCTCTACTTTGATTTCAGGCGACTTGGTCTTTTTAATCTCCACTCTGTCATACAGATGAATGGTCTGCATGATCATGCGCACATCATGATATCCATCCTCTCTTTTTCCAAGTACATCCAGGCCAAGATTAATCTTCGCCAACGCCTTTAAACTAATTTCATCCATAAATTTGACCCCCGCTTTTGCTGGCATTTCTGGCAGAAACATCCTGTTTGTATACAGGATACGGCTACCATAACACATTGTAAAACTTTACCTGTATTTTTGCAAGTAGAAAATTTAACAATCTTTCAAAACTTTTTGGAGAGCAGCATAAAAAAGAAAAGATTCACGAAGAAAGCTTGTTTTCTAAGTGAATCTTTTTATTTTTATGCTATTTGACGAATGTCATAAATGAGAAAATCCGCAGGATTTTCGAATTTAAGCTCTCCAAAAAGTTATCTCCCCAAATACCTTCTCACGAACTCCAGGAATCGATCCATCTCTTCATCCGTCCCAATGGTAATACGCAGATAATTGTCGATTCTTGGTTTTGCAAAATAACGAACATAGATATCTTCTTTTTTCAACGCCTCGAACAATTCTTTTGCAGGACAACTTTCATGTGTGGCAAAAATAAAATTGCTCTTAGAGTCTCTAAAAGAAAATCCAAGCCCTGCCAGTGCCTCTTTTGTACGCTCTCTTGTTGCAATGATTTTATGTAAGGTTTCTTCAAAATACCCATTGTCTTTTACAGACTCCACTCCCACTGCAATGGAAAGCTGATCCATGGTATAAGAATTAAAGGAATACTTCACATCATTTAAATACTTAATGATCTTTTCACTGGCCATGGCATAACCGATGCGGCTGCCTGCCATGGAACGGGACTTGGAAAACGTGCGAACAACGATAAGATTATCATATTTTTCCAGCAATGGCAGTGCTGTTTCAGCGCCAAAGTCCACATATGCCTCATCTACAATCACAATAACATTGGAATTGTATTTCAACAGTGTCTCAATCTCGCGTTGTCCCAGTTCCACACCTGTTGGTGCATTTGGATTTGGGAATATAACACCACCATTTTCTGTCATATAATCTTCGATGCTGATATTGAAATCCGCATCCAACGGCTTTGTCTCATAGGGAATACGGAGCATATCTGCCCAGACATCATAAAAGGAATAAGTAATGTCAGGGAACAGGATCGGTTTCTCACTGTTGAAAAATGTGAGAAAACACATTGCCAGTACATCATCAGAACCCACCCCTACAAAGACCTGTTCCGGCTTCAATCCGTGATAGGCTGCCAGTTCATTCACCAGTGCAGATACTGCAGGGTCTGGATACAGACGGAGTCTGTCCACATCAAAGTCTTTGATGACCCGCTCCACGCCTGGCGCTGGTGGATATGGATTCTCATTGGTATTTAATTTGATCATTTTGGTTTTCTTTGGCTGCTCCCCTGGTGTGTATGGAACAACCTTACGAACATAAGATTCCCAGGATTTCATAACTTGTACTCTTCTTTCTATGTGATTTGTCCCCCAACAAGCATCTGTTCCACACAGTTGCTTTCACATGGCAAAAAGTATAGCACTTAATATTTCCTAAATCAACAAAGGTTTCACCTGTTTCTTTTTTATTTTTTGATACTGGCATTGACCCAGAATAAAAATAGCACATTTTTTGGAAAATCTGCCTTTTTTCCCTTTTTTCGCCTATATTCTTATTCTTTTTCCTTTTTCTTCCAAAAATTTTTCTACTTTTGTTGCTTTTTGTTTTTTTACTGCTATACTACATTATATAAGAAAGGAGACTGCATATGGATTCCTATTTGTACAACATTGTGGAGCGTGAAACCGTCTGTGGCATGCTGGAATCATTCCACCATTGCATCCAGCTTCCCGTTCAGCTGATCGACTATCATGGCGAGATTTTAGAGTCCTACGGGGAGGCCTGTGGGTATTGTAAAATTATTAAAAAACATATTAAAAGCGAGGCCGATACCTGTGAACAGGTGCACATCAATGCCAGCCGTCGTGCCATTGAGTTGGGTGAGACCTATATTTTTTCCTGTCATTCCAATTTAAATCATATGGTATTTCCGTTGGTAAATCAGAACACCTTGTTTGGTTCTGTTGTTGTTGGGCCATTCCTGATGGATGCTCCTGACTCTACACTGGTGCTTGGTCTGGACAAGCGTTTCAACATGAGCACGACTTCTCTGTTGGATCTGTACGAGGAATTGGACAGTGTGTCTGTCATCGAATCCAACATGGTAACCCACATCAGCCGCCTGTTGTACTACTTATTCGCCAACCTGATTTCAGAAGGCAAGCGTACTCTGTCAGACAACCGCAACAAGCTGGTGCAGCAGTCTCGTATTAATGAGTCTATCCAGAACTTTAAAAACATTCCTGCTCAGGAAACGGCAGTTTACCCAATTGAGTTGGAACGGGAACTGATTACCAAGGTGAAGTTAGGCAACAAGGAAGAGTCCCGTGCGATCTTAAATGACCTTCTTGGCTATGTATTTTTCTCAGAAGGAAACAGTCTGGAGTATATCAAGGCGCGTACGGTCGAGCTGTGTTCCCTGCTGTCCCGTGCAGCCATCGAGGGCGGTGCCACCTCTGACAGTATTTTCCGTATTAACAACCAGTTCCTGATGAATCAGGCATCCATCCACAACATCGATGAGTTGTGCTACCGACTGCAGGAAACGGTGGAAACCTTTACGGAATGCGTATTTAACTACATACCAAGTAAAAATAACGATATTATTAAGAAAGCGATTCAGTTCATTTCCCAGAACTTCTCCGACAATATTACCCTTGGAGACGTTGCGGATCATGTGCATCTGAATCCGGCTTACTTCTCTACCATCTTCAAACAATCCACCGGTTCTTCCTTCAAGGAATATCTGAACATGGTGCGAATTGAAGAAAGCAAACGATTGCTGGCCAACACCGACTACTCTGTTATCGACATCTCTGTGGCAGCCGGATTTGAGGATCAGAGCTATTTTTCTAAGGTATTTAAAAAATATACAGGTCTAACGCCGAAGCAATACCGATAAAATATTAAGAAAAGCTTAATGTTACCACTCTTGAATTTCTAATTCAGTGTGATACAATGTTTTAGGTTTTTGAAGTAATTCAAAACAGGGCAAAGCGACATCACGAACTGTTTTCATATGAGGTAGTTTTAACTATGAAAGAATTTTTCAAAAAATACAAACACGGATTGTTTTTCCTGTATATGTTTATATACTTTCCATGGTTTCATTATGTGGAAAAAACAGTAACCACCGACTTTCATGAAATCCACATGCCGTTGGATGATATGATTCCATTTATGGAAATTTTTATTATTCCATATTTGCTCTGGTTTGTATATGTAGCCGCATTTGCTGTTATCTTTTTCTTTAAAGATGCCGGCGAATTTACACGATTGTGTATTTTCCTCGGTGTTGGTATGACAGTATTTTTGATTGTTTCAACAGTCTATCCAAACGGTCACTACCTGCGGCCAGAGGTTGTCAGTGACGAAAATATTTTCGCTCCATTGATCAATACCCTTTACAGCACAGATACATCCACCAACATTATGCCAAGTATCCATACATACAATTCACTGGGGATCGGCCTTGCCGTCATCTATAGCAAACATTTAAAAAATATGTGGATTCAGATTCCATCCTTTATCCTGATGGTACTGATCATCATGTCCACCGTATTTTTAAAACAGCATTCCATGTGGGATCTGATCGGTGCCTTTATTCTGGCATTCCCGATGTGGCTGCTGCTGTATAGTCCGATAAAAATTCAGTTTAAGGAAAAGATGCTGTCGCATCCAAGGTCTATTTAACCTTAGATGCAACAGCATCTTTTTTATCGTATGGCTTTTAGAGTAACGCTTACTTCCCTTTTCTGTCCAACATCAGCATGCCCAGCTCATTCAATACGATTCCAATGCAAAAAGTCATTCCTGTTCCAAACCTCCAATTTGCTCCATAATCTAAGGTAATCATATTCGCAATCACGCCAGGCAATCCCATGTATTGCATGATCAATATGTATCCAAGCACAATCAACATAGCCATACTATAGCTTCGCAGCAAAACGCCCATACAAAATCCTAATGAAGCCAAGAAGAAAATAAGAACGATATGCTGCAGCATATTGTCCAAAAGCATTCCTTTATAATAAAACGCTTCTAATTCTGTATTGCGATACAATCCTGTTATGATTCCAAATAAAATCGCCGGAAAAATCAACGAAAGCAGATGCGTAAGCAGATTGTCTATGCGCGACCAGTTATAGGAGTACAATGTCACATAAGGATACTTGCGCCGTTCAAAGACCTCTCTGGCTAAGAATACCATTGGAAATGCACCTAATATACATACAACGATATGCACCACATCCAGACAATCAAAGTATTTGTGTATGACTTCTTCTACAAAATTCATGCGAAAATATGCTATCGAAAATAAAATCAACAAAACATAGATCAGACAATATATAAATACGATGCCTTTGTGGTTTTTTAAATGTGTCTTTATAAAATACAATCGATACATACCTTATCCCTCGCTTGTAATCACCTTTAAATAAACTTGCTCCAGTGTATCTGCACCATATTTTGCAAAAAGATTCTGTATGTTATCATTCTCACGAACCTGTCCCCTGTGTATGAAAATTACATTTTGACATATATTTTCTAACTCTATGGTTTCATGGGAGGAAATCAGAATGATCATATCTGGATTCGCTTTATAAATATTCTCTACCGTGCTTCTAAAATTCAACTTTTCTCCCGGATCCAAGCCGACGGTAGGTTCATCCAAAACCAGCAGATCTAC
>JAFUPY010000082.1 GCA_017472565.1 Eubacterium sp. | reverse complement strand
CAGCCGAAGTCACGCATCAGCTGGGCAGTACATTTGGTGATGAAGGCGCCGCCGATGCCAAAACGTTCGGTATAGGTTACACCGTGGTAGCTGTCATCGGGTGTGCACAGACCAGGGAATTTGTCAGGATATTTGGTCCAGTCAAACTTGCCGCTGTCCACGATGCAGCCGCCTACCGTGGAGGCATGACCATCAATATATTTTGTAGTGGAATGGGTGACGATGTCGGCACCCCATTCAATGGGACGGCAGTTGACGGGAGTGGCGAAGGTATAGTCCACGATCAGGGGAACACCATGGGCGTGGGCAGCCTTGGCAAACTTTTCGATGTCCATAACGGTAAGGGCGGGATTGGCAATGGTCTCACCGAAAACAGCTTTGGTGTTGGGATGGAAGGCGGCGTTCAGTTCTTCTTCTGTACAGTCAGGATCAATGAAGGTGGTTTCCAGTCCCATTTTTTTCATGGTGACGGAGAACAGATTGAAGGTACCGCCGTAGATTGCAGAACTGGCGATGATATGGTCACCGCAGCCGGCAATATTGAATACAGACATGAAGGATGCTGCCTGACCGGAGGAGGTCAGAATGGCAGCGCTGCCGCCTTCCAGGGCGCAGATCTTCTTTGCCACGGCATCACAGGTAGGGTTTGCCAGTCGGGAGTAGAAGTAGCCGTCAGCTTCCAGATCGAAAAGTTTGCCCATATCCTCAGATGTGGCATATTTAAAAGTTGTGCTCTGATAAATGGGGATCTGCCGGGGTTCGCCGTTGCCGGGGGTATAGCCTGCCTGAATGCACAGGGTTTCGGTTCTCAGTTTGGAATCCATTGTTATCACCTCATGGAAAATAGTTACCGTCTATTGTACAGAAACAAATGTCTTTTGTCAATGAAAATGGCAGGAAATCCAGGGGGACAAAAATTGTAGAAGTATTGCAATTATATGGAGCTGAGGGAAATGGTAAAATCGTGGTGGCAACCAGTTTTTGAACTGGTAGCTGTATCACCCCACCCGGGTGATGCATTGAAATCTTCGATTTCCCTCCAATCAAAAAAGAAAGATTGTCTTTGTAGATGGATAGTTACTGAAGCATGGTCTGGAGGAATCGATTAAATTATAGAGTTGCTGCCATCAAGCTGGCAGCAAGCAACTGTCCACTGGACAGTTGCATTTTATTTTTCAAATCCCTTCCACCATAAAAAAAGACCACCATAAGGTGGTCTTTTTTATGGTGGAACCGGCATAGATACTGGCGAACTACTAAAGGTTTGGTCAACATCGGAAAAGAAGGCGTTTTCGATACTTTTTAGTGGAATGTTTTCTTCGGTGACTAAGCCTTTTCCTCCATTCAGGATAATTATGAGATAATCATTATGATGATACACAGAGTGAATAAACGCATGTGCTAATGTTTTTCGGTCAGCAAATGTGTTGTTATTATGACCCTTCATTCGCTCTAAAAAAGATAAAATTCTGGGATAGTCATAAGATTGAATCTTACTTTTTTCAATAGCAAGTTGTTTCTCAATTTGTGCTTTTTCTGATTCGCGAGATTTTATGCGATTTGTAATTATATCTGGATTTTGACCGTGTTCAAGCGCATTCCATAAATTCTCAATTACACCTTCAGTTTCTCTCAATGCCAGCGTTAATCTTTTAATGGATGCGACATTGATATCGTCCTGACAAGAATGGAATATCATTTCCGCAATGATCTCCATTTTTTCTGTGTTAAGAAAATGAACGCAAGCATCAATTACGGTATTTTCTAAAAGATCCTTGGCAACTATTTTGCTTTTGCATTTTTTAATCTTTGTATTGTTGCAAATATAGTAATGATATACTTTTCGACATTTACTTGTGCCGCTGTAACCTGTCATTTGGGCATAGTAATGTCCACAATACAATTTTGTTGTAAGTAGATATTCACCCTTACCGTGAGTATGTCCAGGGGCAGCCTTGTTCTTTTCTAACAAATGCTGAACACGATAAAATAGCTCGTCATCAATTATGCGGGGCATTCCGCCAGGAGTTTCTTTCCCTTTGTACAGATAGTATCCGATATAGCGTTTGTTGTGCAAGATTCTGCTGATACTGTTTTTATTGAATTCATTTCCTCTTGAAGTGCGGATGTTTCGATCATTCAGATCATTGATAATATCGGCTACGATTTCTCCAGAGGCATATCGCTCAAAGATTTCCCGCACAATTGCAGCCTCTTTTTTGTCAATATAGAATTGCCTGTTTTTGTTAACTCGATAACCCAGACCTGGATTGCTTCCGTTAGATAAGCATTTTTCAGCATTAAGCTGCATGCCTCGATTGATCTTCTGAGCAAGCTCTACGGAATAGTATTCTGCCATACTTTCCAGAACACCTTCGATCAGAATACCGGAAGCATCGTCCGTGATGTTCTCTTTAGCAGATAGAACACGGACACCATTTTTCTTAAGTTTTGCCTTATGGATTGCACTGTCATACCGGTTCCGAGCGAATCGATCCAACTGATAGACAAGTACAAACTGGAATGTTTTCTTTTCGCTGTCCTGTATCATCCGCTGGAAATCTTGCCGGTTATCAGATGTTCCACTTTGTGCTCGGTCAATGTATTCTCCGATTACTGTGTAGTTATGTGCATTAGCATATTCATAACAAACTCTTAGCTGCCCCTCGATAGATTGCTCTGTCTGGCTATGGCTTGAAAATCGGGCATAGATGACAACATTCATTATGTTTCCTCCATTTTGTGTGATGCATATATTACACGAAATAGGGGAATGAATTGCAATTCACATTTTGATGTTTATGGAAAACTTTATTATTATTTGTGAATGCTGTCTGCTTGATGCTATTGATGCAGTGCATGATAAAAATATAAATTGGTGATATTATGCCAGTGCCAGGAGCATTCGATCCTTATTTTTTACGAATGGTATGTAGGCTAGAAAATGTAATAAAATGCTGAATCCTGATTCTGGTATACGTTGTGTTATATTCCAGTATGATGAATAATACGGTCGATGATGTCGTAATTGTAAACGTTACCGGTGATATTCAAATGTGCTATCAGGTAAACCATAATATGATTGGTGCGCATCCAGGATATTGGATGCGCACATTTTTTACAAGTAAGCTAAATTGAAGTTATCAATACTTCAGAAGTAATAGGATTAGTTAACCCTGAAATTTAATGAAAACATTAACCCCAGCAAAAGAAATTGAGTAATGATTATCAAACAGATAAATTGAATCAACGAACATTGTAATTAGGTCTTTTCTTTTCTCAGTATCTTCACAGTTGGAAGATAGAACATAGTCTAAATAGGCAAGGATATGCAGGTAGTCATAGACAGCATTTTTTTGCTGCTCTATAGCCAATTGTTTCTGAAGTTCTCTTTTTTCTGCTTCTCGCATATGGATGCGATCTGTAATTTTCTGTACAGACTGGCCCTGTTCCAACGCACGCCATAAATTATCGATAGCATGATTAATCTCATCAATGGCAGCCTGAATTCGCTTTATTGAAAGCATATCTGCTTCCTGCACGCACGACCGTGACATTTCATTTGCTACAAAACGAACACGATAATCGGTAAAAAGACGGAGACATGTTTGTATTACAGATTCCTCTAGCACAGTTTTAGATATAGTTTTTTGGTGACATAGTTTTTTCCTAGCCCCTTTACATTTGTAATAATGATACATTGTGCCGGTTTTGCTGGTTCCAGCGTATCCGGTCATTTCCTCTTTGCAGTGTCCACAAAATAATTTGGTAGTAAGTAGATATGCCATCTTGCCCTTGGTTCTTCCAGGGGCTTTTTTATTTGCAGCCAGAGTTGTCTGGACTTTTTCAAACAAGACATCATCAATTATCCGGGGCATTCCTCCGGCAGTTTCCTGCCCTTTG
>JAFUPY010000009.1 GCA_017472565.1 Eubacterium sp. | reverse complement strand
GTGGTGCCACTGCAGAAACTCTGGTTGGACGACTTTCCAATTCGGGAGCAAACGCAAGTGAGATTGCAAACATTTTACAGCAGTTAGGTTATTAGGAGGGCAGCATGGCCGGATACAATAATTCATTGAAGAAAAGCGGTTCTACATGGACCGCGGATGATGTGACCAAGTGGATTGACGAACAAGAAAAAACAGCAAATGCCGGAAGCAAAATCAGTCAGAATGTTAATTCCGGCCAGGCTTCTTTAAAGAAATATGGAATAACATGGACTGCTGATGATGTGACCAAGTATACTAATCAGCTGGCCGAAAAAGCAAATGCGTCTGTTCAGATTCCCAAGCTTGAGGCCCGGGAGACCTCAGAGCATCCTTTTGATGTAGATAAACTCTTGGCGGATGATTACAAGATGACAAAGGAAGAGCGGAAAGAAGTTCGCAAGTATACAGATGAGTGGCTGGATGATTATGGGAAAAGAATTCGGAATGGAGAATTTTCTCAAGAAGAGTTGGCAAAACAGCATTCCGGCACAGATTCTGAGTATTATAAAATGCAGCAGCTGTATAATAAATCAGATCCATTTACTTCTTTTGTGGCCGGAATCGTGTCTGAAATACCGTTTGTTAAGGGGCTTGCTAATAAGGCGGGGGAAGATAATATCAATGCTAAGCAGGTTTTAAATTTAACAAAGGATGCAAAAACGCAAAATCCGATTGCATCTGGAGCTGGAGGAATGGCGTGGAATTTGACGGAATACGCTGCACTTAAACCTGTGTTACAAGCAATACCTGGGCTGTCTAACGCGACCGGTAAGGTGGCGGATTTTCTTTCCAATAAAATTCCAGGTCTCGGAAGTGTGGCTCCGCAAATCCAGAATGTGTTAAATGACCTAACAGTGGATGTGGCTCTTGATACAATCCCTTCTTTGGCTGAGGATATTGCTTCCGACAAGTCTGCTGGAGAGGTGGCTGGAAACGCCGCGTTGAATGTGGGGACAAACCTTGGTCTTAATGTTCTTGGCGAAGCTGCGCCCGCACTTATCAAAGGGGTGAAAAATAAGCTTCAGTCTTTGATTGATGTAGGAGCGGTAAAGGAAGCTGGAGAAAGCACCATAAAACAGGGAGTTAATGCAGGAACCGCCTCTTCCTCGGCACTGGATGCCATTACCGATACAATTCCTATGTTAGACGGAAAAGCCGTTATAAACAGCACTGAACAAGCCACAGAGGGCGTCTCAGAACAGGTGGCGAAGAAAATCACAGACCCGGTTGAAAAGGCTTTTTCCTCTCCGGATGTTTATAAAACTCATTCGATAGATGAGATTGCAAAAATGCAAGAATATCTTGAAGCATCAGACGAGAGAATCATAAATTTTGCGAAAGAGGTGCGCAAAGCTGGAAAAGGTAATTTTGCAAAGCAACTTGAGCTAAATCCTGTGTCAGATAGGGCTGCGCAGGATATCAAAAAAGCCACAGGAATTGATGCTTCTGGAAATAAAGTTGTTTTAGATAAGGGGACAATCGAGCATATTGATATACGTCACGGAGTTCAAGGTCGTGCAGATCATAGCATGGCAGATGACAAGACACTGTCCAGAATACAGTATGTGCTTGACAACTATGACGAAGCGTTTATTGGAAAGGGAACAACAAAAACGAGATTAAAAGACCAAAGTCCAGCGCCTACAGTTGTATTTACAAAACGGGTTGATGGTCATTATTATGTTGTTGAAGCCGCCACAGATGCAAAAACAAAAAAGAATATCATTGTAAGTGCCTACATTGGTGACGATGGCAGTATTGCTGAGAACATAAAAAAAGGAAGCATTGTACGGATGAGTAATGCCACTGAAAAACAGTTCCTTCCTCGTACGTCCGAAACGGAGTCCGCATCCTATGCTTCTGATAATAGTATACATAAAGTTTCCGAAAAT
>JAFUPY010000081.1 GCA_017472565.1 Eubacterium sp. | reverse complement strand
ACAGACACATCACGTCCGCCTTTTAATCCAAAGGAAATAACACCGCAGGTTCCCTTTGGCATGTATTTCTGAGCCAGTTCATAATATTTATTATCTTTTAAACCAGCATAATTTACCCATGCTACTTTTTCATGTGCATTTAAAAATTCCGCTACTTTTGTTGCGTTTTCACAGTGTCTTGGAACACGCAAATGAAGTGTTTCCAGACCTACGTTTAATAAAAAGGCATTCATTGGAGCCTGAATCGAACCAAGATCACGCATTAAAGTAGTAGTTGCTTTTGTAATATAAGCACCTTTTCCAAACTTTTCCGTAAATACAACACCATGATAAGATTCGTCTGGTGTTGTAAGACCCGGATACTTATCTGGATAAGCATTCCAGTCAAAATTACCACTGTCCACAATACAGCCACCAACAGACATTGCATGTCCATCCATATATTTTGTTGTGGAATGGGTAACAATATCCGCCCCCCATTCAAATGGACGACAGTTAATCGGTGTCGCAAATGTATTGTCCACAATCAATGGCATCTGATTGTCATGGGCAAATCTGGCAAATTTTTCGATATCCAATACAACCAGTGCTGGATTGGCAATTGTTTCAGCAATAACAGCCTTGGTATTTGGCTGTACTGCCTTCTGCAGTTCTTCCAGTGGGGCATCCGGATCAACAAAAGTACAGTCAACCCCCATTTTCTTCAAGGTAGTTCCATAGAGATTAAAGGTTCCGCCATAGACAGAATTGGAACAAATAATATGGTCTCCTGCATCACAGATATTCATAACTGCATAAAAATTGGCAGCCTGACCGGAAGATGTCAGCATTGCTGCCGCACCACCCTCTAATTCACAAATCTTCTGTGCAACCGCATCGTTGGTAGGATTTGCAAGACGGGTATAAAAATATCCAGAATCTTCCAGGTCAAACAGTCTTCCCATCTGATCACTGGTGTCATATTTGAATGTTGTACTCTGATAGATTGGAAGCACACGTGGTTCTCCTTTGGTTGGCTTCCAGCCGGACTGAATACAAATCGTATCTTTCTTATAATTGCTCATATCATTCCTCCAAAAAATACAAACATGCAGAAAGTATTCACCATATTCAGGTCTTACTACTTACGAAAATACCGGCAGTAGGTTTATCTTGAGATTATTCATCCCAGTTGTGATATACCTGCTGTACGTCATCATCTTCATCCAGTAAATCAAGGATCTTGTTGATATTTTTCAGATCCTGTTCATCTGTTAACTGAACGTATGTCTGTGGAATCATTGTCACTTCAGCATTTGCCATCGGAATTCCAGCATCCTCCAATGCCTGACGAACTTCACTGAACGCATCTGGATCTGTAATAACTTCAAAGCTGTCTTCTTCTTCAGCAAAGTCTTCTGCACCTGCATCCAGTGCCATCATCATTAATTCATCCGGATCCATATCGCATTCTTCACGATCAATGATTATCTGTCCTTTTTTATCAAACATGTAGGATACACAACCCGGTGTACCAACATTGCCTTTCCCTTTTGTAAATGCATTTCTTACATTAGATGCGGTACGGTTCTTGTTGTCTGTAAGTGCATCTACGATAATAGCAGTACCATTTGGACCATATCCTTCATATGTAACCGTTTCATAATTGACAGCATTGGCATCGCCGGCTGCTTTTTTAATACCACGTTCGATGGTATCGTTTGGCATGTTGTTTGATTTTGCCTTGGCAATAACATCACGAAGCTTACTGTTGTTGGCCGGATCTGGACCGCCTTCCTTTACTGCAACGGCAATTTCTCTACCAATAATTGTAAAAATCTTACCCTTTGCAGCATCATTTTTTTCTTTCTTATGTTTGATATTCGCAAACTTTGAATGTCCTGACATAATTAGTTACTCTCCCTCATATCTGTATCTTGTTTTTTAACCTTAACGGTTTTGATCATTTTATTTTCCACACTCTGAACATCAAAGAGACATCCGAATGCTTCAATCTGGAATGTTTCATCATCGGCAGGAATCTTGTCATATAATGACACCAAAAATCCATTCAATGTATCAAACTCTTCCAGTTCTTCATCGTCTTCAATACCAAGTAATTCACAGACTTCGTCCAACGGTGCCATTCCGTTCATGAGATAAGAACCATCTGCTTCTGTGATGATAATCTTTTCTTCTTCATCGTGCTCATCTTCAATATCACCCATAATCTCTTCGATCATGTCTTCCATGGTAACCAGACCGGAGGTCTGACCATACTCGTCCACTACGATGGCCATATGAGTCTTTTTCGACTGCATTCCTTTGAACAGGGTATTGATATTTCTTGTCTCAGGAATAAACGGAACCTCTGTGATCATATCCTTGAACTCTACAATAGATTTGTCCATGATATCCTGTTTTAAAAACTGTTTTAATATATCTTTGATATGTACAACACCAATGATATTGTCTATGTCATCCTGATAAACAGGATAGCGGGAATAATTCTCTTCTTCAATATACTGAATCATTTCGCGGAAGGTCATATTGGCATCTAAGGCAGCAATATGTTTTCTGTGGGTCATAATATCTCTGGCATCTGTATCATTGAATTCAAAAATATTATGGATCATCTCCACTTCACTGTCCAGGATCACACCCTGTTCATGACCTTCTTTGGCAAGAGAAATAATACCTTCCTCTACATCTTCACCTTCATATGGTGCTTTCTTAAAAAAGCGCATCCATCCTCTTTTATCCTTTCGAGGACTCCCGGCATCATCCATTTGTTTGTACTCCTTTTTTGTAATTATATGCGTTTGCACATCTAATTTAGTTTAGCACTGTCCCTTAGTATTCGTCAAGTTATGTATCTAAATCAAGACTGATACAGAGGGCTTTATTTATTTTTTTTAAGATTCCATCATCCAGATGACAGATCTTGTCTTTTAATCTTGTTTTGTCAATGGTGCGGATCTGCTCCAATAAAATAACCGAATCCTTCACCATATGATGCTTTTCTACCGTCAATTCAATATGTGTGGGCAACTTTGCCTTGTTCATCTTAGACGTAATTGCCGCAACGATTACGGTTGGGCTATGGCGATTGCCAACGTCATTTTGTATCACCAGAACCGGGCGAATGCCTCCCTGTTCAGAGCCGATGACCGGTCTGAGATCTGCATAAAAAACATCTCCTCTTCGTATTACCATTTCTTACACACTCCAAATTTCAAGTTTAAAAGAAGTATCTCCAAATTCTTATGTGTGTATTCCATAATCTGCAGGAATTTCTAACCATCCGAAATGGTGATTACTGGTAATGAAACATTACTCTTCAAAATAATCTTTGCTGCCGATCACATTCCCCTGATAATAATAAACACGTGGAATTCGCTTTCCAAGGTCACAGGCAAACTCATAATTAAAACGATTGGACAGGTCGCCCAACTGCTCCATGGTAATCACTTCATCCCCATCTTTTCCCAGCAGTGTGACCCGGTCACCCACCTTTGTCTCAGGGATATCTGTCACATCCACCATGAACTGATCCATGCAGACACGACCGCAGATCGGTGCTTTCTTACCATGAATCAATACATATCCTTTATTGGATAAAGAGCGGGCATATCCATCTCCATATCCAACAGGAACGGTGGCAATCACGCGAGGTTCTTTTACTTCGTAGGTTCCCCCATAACTGATCACACGACCCGGTTCCAGCTCTTTTACGTGAATGATATGACTCTTTAATTCCATTACCGGCCAAAGGTCAATATTTTCTTTTTTCACTTCCTCAGAAGGCCACAGACCATACAAGATCACGCCCGCCCGAACCATATCCATATTCGCTTCCGGCATATCAATAATACCTGCGCTATTGGAAGCATGATGGATCGGAATCTGAAGCTGTCGTTCTTCCAAAAGCTGAATCATCTGCGAAAAAGCATCCAACTGCTGATAGGTAAAAGTCTTATCCCATTCATCGGCTCTGGAAAAATGGGTAAAGATCCCTTCTATCATCATATGTGGCAGATTGGAAATCTGTGCAATCTCATCCGCCGATTCTGCACAGACCTGATATCCAAGTCGACTCATTCCGGTATCTATTTTAATATGAACCGGAATGGACTTCTGCTTCTGTTCCATTACACGAGAAAATGCTTTCGCCATTTCCAGCGAATAAATCGTAGGACGAACCTGATAGGTAATCAGATCCTCATATTGTTCAGGAAAGGTATATCCCAGAACTAAAATATGTTTTTTGATTCCATTGTTGCGCAGAATAATGGCTTCATCAATAGTGGCTACTGCATATCCCCAGATATCATCCAGGGTTTCCATTGTCTCTGCAAACTTTACAGCGCCATGTCCATAAGCATCCATTTTTATAACAGCAATGATCTTTGCATCAGATCGAATACAGGACCTGATTGATCTTAAGTTGTGTTCCAAAGCATCCATATGGATTGCTGCATAAACACGTTTATATTGTTTCATCTATTATTTTCCTTCTTTCAAAACCATACTTATTCCATCTATCAGGTCAGATGCCATCAGGCTGTGCATACCAAGCTGTCTGCTCATATGATCCCCAGCCAGGCCATGGAGATAAACACCCAATGGTGCTGCCAGTTCAGGAGCGCAGCCCTGGCATAGCAAGCCGGCAATAATTCCTGTCAAAACATCGCCGGAACCACCGGTAGACATACCAGAATTGCCGGAAGTGTTAATATACACTTCGCCATCTGGCAATGCGGTCAGTGTCCGTGCATCTTTTAGCACCGTGATCACCTGATGCTCTTTTGCGTACATCTTTGCAACTGTTATAGCATCTTCTTTGATTGTTTCAATGCTCTGTCTGCAGAGACGGGACATTTCGCCTATATGAGGGGTTATAATGATTGGAGTCTCTCCATTTCCAATATCCAGATGGAACTTTGCAATCAGATTTAATGCGTCTGCATCTACAATACAAGGTACTTTTGCGTTTTTCAATACCGTCTCTACCAACAGCAGGGAAAAATGATTCTGTCCCAGTCCTGGGCCAATCACAATAACACTTGCCCAGTCAATACACTCCAAAATCTTCTTTTGCTCTGTTTCTGTGGACTCTTCATAGGTAGTAAGAACCGCTTCTGGAACAAGGCTCTGTACAATGGTTCTGTTGGCCTGATGGGTCAACACACGTACAAGACCTGCACCTGTACGATAAGCTGCTTTCGCAGAAAAGCAGGCTGCACCAGCCATATTCACGGTTCCGGCAATGACCAATACCTTTCCAAAGGTTCCCTTATTGGAATGAGCCGGACGCTCTGGCAGCAATGCCATATCCTCTTTATCCAGCATGTGAACGTTAGGCAGTTTCCCTAAAAATCCATGTTCGTCAATGCCGATTTCCTTTACAATCAGTTTTCCAGTATAGGAAGCACCCGGATACAGCAGGTGACCAGCCTTTGCAAAGGCAAAAGTAACGGTAAGGTCTGCACAAAATGCAATCCCCATAACAGAACCACTGTCTCCGTTGACCCCAGAGGCAATGTCAACCGCTACTTTCAAACCAGACATCTGATTCATCTGTACAAGCAGATCATAATAATGCCCTTCAATATTGCGGCAAAGCCCAATACCAAACAGGGCATCCACAATTACATCATAGGATTTATCAAGAATCTCTGTGGCAACAGGCACCTGATATTTTTCAGCAATGGCAAGCTGCTGTCTGGTCTCTTCACTTGCGGAAGATTTCTTACCGGCAAACACAATCTGCACATCATAGCCTTTTAAAAACAACAGACGACCGATCGCTACGCCATCACCGCCATTATTGCCGCTTCCACATACAATTAAAACAGCAGCATCTTTCTTTGTTTGCTGTGTAATCGCTTCCACAACACTCAAAGCAGCACGTTCCATCAGAACAAGGGATGGCACACCATAGTATTCAATTGTCCCTTTGTCACAGGCTTTCATTTCGCTGCTGTTTACGATATAGTTCATGTTTTCCTCCATTCAGACCCGATTCGAATCTATTTATAAACACAAATGGACCATTCAATAACAAACGCTCTGCCAGAAAGCAAAGCGTTATGTAACAGTATTCTTTATTTCTTTTCATCATGATTGCGGCTGACAATATTGTAAGAAAGCTGCATCAGACTGTCTGACAGGTGCACATTTTCCACAACAACATCATCCGGAAGTTCCAGATCAAGATGAGCAAAATTCCAGATTGCCTTGATTCCCAGATCCACAAGACGATTTGCACATTCCTCTGCCTTTGTTTTCGGCATAGTTAATGCTGCAATATCAACCTTATTATTTCTAATATAGTCTTCAATCTCATCCATCATGCGTATCTCAATACCGCGAACAGAGACACCTGCTAATGTTGGATTCACATCGAACAACGCAGTGATCATGAATCCACGCTTTTCAAAATTAACATAGTTGGCAAGAGCCTGCCCCAGGTTACCGGCACCAATTACAATAATATTGTGCTGGCGATCCAATCCCAGAATCTTACCAATTTCAGAATACAGATACTTTACATTATATCCATATCCCTGCTGTCCAAATCCACCAAAATTATTTAAGTCCTGACGAATCTGAGATGCAGTCACCTTCATTCTCTGGCTTAATTCATTGGATGAGATTCTTTCCACGCCCTGATCGATCAGCTCACCAAGATATCTATAATAACGAGGCATTCTACGAATGACTGCCTGTGAAATCTGTTTTTCCAAAACAAGTTCCTCCTAGGTATTAATCATATATCTGTAATTATACGATTTTTTAACAATGTTGTCAATTTTATCACAAAGTATAAAACAATATCTTAACCGTGTACGAATCCAACAACCCAAACGGTCCGCAACTACGCCAGTTCTTCCCACTTTTCATATAATACTTCCAGTTCTTCCTGATAACCGTTCTTTTCTTTTGTTAATTCTGATAATTTTGCGGAGTTGGTAGCAATCTTTGGATCTGCAAACAGTCCATCAATGGCAGCAATCTTCTCTTCCAGTTCCTCGATTCTGGCTTCAATTTTTTTCAAATCATTTTCCCGCTTGCGAAGTCGAGCCTGTTCTTCCTTTTGCTTCTTCCAGTCGGTTTTTCCTTCGGACTCTGCTGCAATTGTAGCAGTTCCATTTAATTTGTCAAAGGATGGCTTTGCTGCTGGCGAATCTTTCAAATAAACAGCCTCCATCTCCTCTTTTTTCTCCATATAATAGTCATAGTTTCCAATATAGTTAATGACCTTCTGACCAGTCAGATTGAGAATACGTGTGGCTGTTTTATTGATAAAATATCTGTCATGGGAAACAAATAATACGGTTCCTTCGTACTGTACCAAAGCAGATTCCAAAATTTCTTTGGATGTAATATCCAAATGGTTGGTCGGTTCGTCCAAAATCAGGAAATTGGCTTCCGACAGCATCAGCTTTGCCAGGGAGACTCTGCCTCGCTCACCGCCGCTCAAATCAGAAATGCGCTTATATACATCCTCACCTGTAAATAAAAAGGCTGCCAACAACGTACGGATACGAGTCTCTGTCAATCTTGGATAGGCATCTGCGATTTCAGAGAAAACCGTTTTATCCATATGTAACACCTGATGTTCCTGGTCATAATAACCAATCTTTACATTGGTTCCCAGACGAAATTCACCGGCATCAGGAACAACCAGTTCGTTTAATATCTTCAAGATGGTTGTCTTACCAGTACCATTTTGTCCGATCAGAGCAATGCGTTCTCCACGCTTGATGTCAAAGTCTATATTAGAAAACAGATGCTTTTCTCCATAGGATTTTTCAAGACCTGTTACGGTTAAAACATCATTTCCACTGATAATATCCGGTGTCAGATTCAGACGAATTTCTGTCTGTTCTTCCCGGGGTTTTTCCAGCACTTCCATCTTTTCCAACTGTTTTTCCCGGCTTTCTGCACGTTTGATGGACTTTTCCCGGTTGTAGGACTTTAACTTTTCAATAACCGCTTCCTGGTGTTTGATTTCCCGCTGCTGATTCAGATACGCCTTTAACTGGGCATCCCGAAGCTGTTTTTTCTTCACCGCATATTCGGTATAGTTCCCCTGGAATACGCTGCACTGGTGCATACTGATTTCCACTACTTTACTTACAATACGGTCGAGAAAATAACGGTCATGAGCAACGATCACCACTGCTCCTTTGTAGTTCAGCAAAAAAGTTTCCAACCAACTGATGGAATCAATATCCAGGTGGTTGGTAGGCTCGTCCAAAAGAATAATATCCGAACGGGACACGAGCAATCTTGCCAGGGCAACGCGTGTCTTTTGTCCACCAGAAAGTTCTTCTACCAGATAATCAAACTCTTCTTCCCCAAAACCAAGCCCTTTTAACACACCAGATACTTCACTTTTATAAGCATAGCCATCCAGAGCCTCGAACTCATGCAAAAGCTTGTGATAATCATTCAAATGCTTTTCCAATGCTTCGCCCTGGTACTGATTCATATCTTCTTCCATTTGGCGAATCCGTGCTTCCATGGAAATGATATGACGTTTTTCCTCCAGCACTTCTTCATAAATGGTACGATTGCCCACTACTTCCTGATGTTGTGCCAGATATCCAATGGTTTTTCCTTTTGCAATGGTAACCATACCATCGTCTGCAGATAGTTCACCCATAATGATTTTTAAAAGCGTAGACTTTCCTGCACCATTCATACCAACGATAGCTGCTTTTTCGTATTCTTCTATTCCAAAGGAAACGTTTTTTAACACGTCTTCCACACCAAATGATTTGCTAATGTTCTGACAAGATAAAATCATAAAATTCCTCGCAGTAAAACGGAGCCTTACATATACTGTAAAACTCCGCCATTTTTTCTAAATTATATACTAGAAATGTTTTAAACTCAATAAAAATTACAACGCATCAAAGGTTTTTCTTACTTCCTGAATAAATTCCAAGCTATTTAAAACAACCGGATTTTCGATTTCTGTAATTAATGCAAGATCCTTTGTCATCTTACCCGCTTCAATAGTATCAATACATGCTTTTTCCAGCTTGTCTGCAAAGGTTTCAAGTTCAGCCAGTCCGTCTAACTGTCCGCGTTTGCGCAGGGCACCTGTCCATGCAAAAATAGTTGCCACAGAGTTGGTAGATGTCTCTTCTCCTTTCATGTGTTTATAGTAATGTCTCTGCACAGTACCGTGAGCGGCTTCGTATTCGTATACGCCGGATGGGGAAACAAGTACGGAAGTCATCATTGCCAGGGAACCAAAAGCAGAGGAAACCATATCACTCATTACGTCGCCGTCATAGTTCTTGCAAGCCCAGATATAACCACCTTCAGACTTCATTACACGGGCAACTGCATCATCAATTAAGGTATAGAAATACTCAATACCTGCTGCTTTGAACTTGTCATCATAGTCTGCATCGTAAATTTCCTGGAAAATATCCTTGAATGTATGGTCATACTTTTTGGAAATGGTATCCTTTGTTGCAAACCACAGATCCTGCTTAGTATCCAGTGCATAGTTAAAACAGCTTCTTGCAAAGCTTTCAATGGAACTGGAAATATTATGCTGTCCCTGAATCACACCAGCCCCTTTGAAGTTGTGAATCAACTCTACAGTCTGTGTACCATCTTCTGCGGTGTAAACCAGTTCTGCCTTGCCCGCACCTGGAATCTTGATTTCAGACGCTTTATATACGTCACCATAGGCATGACGGGCAATGGTGATTGGCTTTTTCCAGTTTTTCACACATGGTTCAATGCCCTTTACCTTGATCGGAGCACGGAATACGGTTCCGTCTAAGATAGCACGGATGGTTCCATTTGGGCTTTTCCACATTTCCTTCAGGTCATATTCTTCCATACGAGCTGCATTTGGTGTAATGGTCGCACATTTAACAGCAACGCCATATTTCAAAGTTGCATTTGCAGAGTCTACAGTCACCTGGTCATTTGTTTCATTACGGTACTCCAGGCCAAGGTCATAGTACTCTGTTTTCAAATCTATGTAAGGAAGTAATAATTCATCCTTGATATACTTCCAAAGAATTCTTGTCATTTCATCTCCATCCATCTCTACCAATGGAGTGGTCATTTTGATCTTATCCATAATTCAATCTCCTTTGCACAGTGATAACCGCTTCAATCAATTTCTAATTATAAACCTCTGAAACGGTCTGTCAATGGTCGAAAAATAACCCTTGCACTACCACTTTTTAAGTATTTTTATCCATACCACATATCCATTGCCGAAAAACATGTTGGATTTGAAAAACAAAATAATTATCTTTTCAAGAAACACAGACGAGCACCCCTCATAGTATGTTATTGTAAAATAATTTTGGAGGTACTCAATAATGAGTGATTTAGCTGCTACAAACTGTGGATGTGATTGTGGAGATAACTCTGGCACATGGTCAAACAACAACTGGAGTTGGATCTGGATCATCCTTTTATTCTCCTGCTGCGGCAATAACAACGGATTATTCAGCAGAAATAACGACGGATGCGGATGCAACAATTTCTGGTGGATCATCATTCTGCTTTTCTTCTGCTGTGGCAACAATGATGGCTGTGGCTGCTTCTAGTTAAGTAGAAACACCTCCTGTAAATAGCTTTTTTACAGGTAAAAAGGAAGAGGCTCATGGGCTTCTTCCTTTTTTCTTCCGATTCTTTCACATCCACTATCGTTGTGGAAACTCTTTTACAGAATTTTTTTTAGGAGATGACCTTGTTTTCTGCCAACGCATCTCTTTTTCCTGCTCTTTTCTCTCTTTCCTGCGTAAACACTCTTCATCTATCATATAAACGCCATCGCTGTCATGAACCAATCGTTTCAATTGTCACAAACTCCTTTCCACCAAATACAACATTTTTGTTTTCTTTTTATCATATGTTTTTTTCACATATATTTTCATTTGAAACATATACATATTAAAAAAGACAGGTTCTATCAAGCATGGAAGAAACAACCAATAGACCACTTCTTGACTCTTATGTGGACAGCAGGGAATTGCAGATGTTAAAAACAGTCATTCCCTTTATGCAGCAGCCACAGCAAAAACAGTTGGCAATGGCAATTCGTTTTATTGAATTTATAAAAACAACAGAACTGTTTGAAGAAAAAGAAACGATATATGCCCAGGAACTGCAGGCCTGCTCTGGCGAATCCGATGGGGAGCGGCTGAGCAAAATGCTGATGGCAGTCAAATCTCTGTGTAGCGAACAGGAAAAAGAACGCATCGATATGCTGTTAAATGTAATTGAAATGTCATTATAAAAGAGGTAACAATGGATCAGAATAATCAAAATATTTTTAACAACCCACTTTTTCAAAATATGTCACCAGAAAAACTCCAGTTTCTGATGAACTTTCAAAACATGCAAAAGCCAACCGACACATCAGGAGCCGCACCATTTTTAAATGAAACCATGAATCAGGCAAAACAACAGGGAATCCACTTTACCAAAGATGAATCCTCTATGATCATCGAACTGTTGCTGCAGAATATGCCGGAACAAGAACGAAAAAAAGCAGAAATGTTGATGATGCTTATGCGGAACCGGAAGTAAGAAAGGTGAAAAATCGATGAGTCATATTCTGTAAACAGCTATGTCTCATCGATTTATTTATTTGCACGTCCTATTTTGCAACAATATTTATAATACGTCCAGGTACATAAATCTCTTTGATAATATTTCCTGTTAACTTATCGCCAAGTGCTGCTTTACCTGCTGCGATGGCATTGTCTTTGCTGATGTCAGCCGGTACTTTGATGACACATCTGGTTTTGCCGTTTACCTGAACAGCTACTTCTTTTTCGTCATCTACCATCTTGCTTTCATCGTAGGTTGGCCATGCATTGTCAAATACAGATGTGGTATGACCAAGCTGGCTCCACAGTTCTTCTGCGATATGTGGCGCAAATGGAGCAAGGAGGATAATCAGTGTTTCTAATGTTTCCTTGTCTACACCACCGTTCTTTGTCAGATCGATCAGCTTGTTATTGTGTTCCATGAAACCGGAAACAACGGTATTTAAACTGAATGTTTCTAAACGTGTTGTAATATCATAAACAAGTTTGTTACGTTCTTTGATCAGTTCTTTTGTTGGTGCAACATCTTTATCAATGTTTTCCATTACCATTTTCCACAAACGTGTAATAAAACGGTAAACACCATCGATACCTCTGTCATCCCATTCAGAATCCAGTTCTGGTGGACCAACGAAAAGTTCGTATAATCTTAAGGAATCGCAGCCATAATCTCTTACAAGATCATCTGGGGAAACAACGTTTCCTTTGGACTTACTCATCTTGATACCGTTTTTACCAGTGATCATACCCTGGTTGAACAGTTTTGTGAATGGTTCGTCAAAGTCAACCACACCGATATCATGTAAGAATTTTGTGTAGAATCTGGAGTATAACAGATGGAGAACTGCATGTTCTACACCACCGATATACATATCTACCGGAAGATATTTGTTTGCTTTTTCCTTGGAAACAAGTTCTTCTGTATTCTTGCTGTCAACATATCTTAAGAAATACCAGGAAGAACCTGCCCACTGAGGCATTGTGTTTGTCTCACGTTTTGCAGGCTTGCCACAGCATGGACATGTTGTGTTTACCCATTCAGGAATACCTGCTAATGGAGATTCACCAGTACCTGTTGGCTCGTAGGATTCTACGTCTGGTAATAACAATGGAAGCTGTTCTTCTGGAACTGCAACAGCCCCACAGTCCGGACAATGAACGATTGGAATTGGTTCACCCCAGTAACGCTGACGAGAGAATACCCAGTCACGGAGTTTATAATTGGTTGTAGCTTTACCGATGCCCATTTCTTCAATCATCTGTGGAGCAGCTTCTTTCAGAACAGAGGATTCCATTCCGTTCCACTCACCAGAGTTGATCATCAGTCCCTTAGCATCTGTGTAAGCTTCTGTCATATTTTCGATTTCAATACCGTCTTTTGCAATAACCTGAACGATTGGGATATTGAACTTGGTAGCAAATTCAAAGTCACGTTCATCGTGGGCAGGTACACACATGATGGCACCTGTACCATAATCTGCTAATACATAGTCAGATAACCAGATTGGTGTTTTCGCACCGTTTAATGGGTTGATCGCATAAGAACCAGTGAATACACCTGTTTTTTCCTTGTCCTGCAGACGGTCTACAGATGACTTTAAGGAAGTCTGGTAAATATATTCTTCTACCGCTTCTCTTGTTTCTTCTGTCGCAAGATCTTTTGCCAGTGCATGTTCTGGTGCTAATACCATGAAGGTTGCACCGAACAAGGTATCTGGACGTGTTGTATAAACAGTAATCTTATCTTCTTTGCCATCTACCGGGAACTGGATTTCCGCACCATGGCTCTTGCCGATCCAGTCAGCCTGCATCTTTTTCACCTTTTCTGGCCAGTCAAGCTTGTCAAGATCGTTCAGAAGACGTTCTGCATATGCCGTAATCTTTAACATCCACTGATTTAAGTTTTTCTTTGTAACATCAGCACCACAACGTTCACACTTACCATTTACAACTTCTTCGTTTGCAAGACCTGTCTTACAGGATGGACACCAGTTGATTGGCATCTCTTTCTGATAAGCAAGTCCAGCTTTGAACATTTTTACAAAGATCCACTGTGTCCATTTATAGAAATCTGGAGAAGTTGTGTTTACTTCCATATCCCAGTCATAAATAGCAGCGATTTCATTGATCTGACGTTTGATATTTGCAACGTTCTCCGCTGTGGATTTTGCTGGATGTACACCCATCTTGATCGCATAGTTTTCTGCTGGCAGACCGAATGCATCCCATCCCATTGGATGAATCAGGTAATATCCCTGCAGCATTTTATAGCGGCTCCATACGTCAGAAATAACATATCCTCTCCAATGTCCTACATGAAGACCATTGCCAGATGGATATGGGAACATATCTAAGCAATAATATTTTGGTTTTTTACCGTCATCGACGTTCACTGGATGTTCTTCCCAGTGTTTACGCCATTTCTGTTCAATCTCTCTATGATTGTAAAGTACAGCCATTTTATTTCCTCCTTGGGTTACATCTGTAACTTTTATACATAAAAACTCATTAAAAAAGTTTATCACACTGAATTAAAAAGTCAAGGATATTTCCGCTCGGATATAACAAGTATTCCACGAAAACCCGCTCTCGCTTCTCATGAAACGTAGCAGTATTTACCAGAAAACGGGATCTCAAATGAGATCCCGCCACTTAAATGGATTTACATTATTCTTCTTCTGCTGCTCTTGCTGCAACTTCTTTTTCTACGATATCGGATGGAGCCTGTTCATAACGAGCAAATTCGTATGAATAATCACCGCTGCCACCTGTCATAGAACGAAGGTCTGTATTGTAACCAAACATTTCAGACATTGGAACGTCTGCAATAACTTCCTGTTTTCCGCCTTCGATTGGGTTCATACCAAGAACACGACCACGACGTTTTGTCAGGTTACCCATAACATCACCTGTGAACTTGTCTGGAACAACAACTTTAACAGATGCGATTGGCTCTAAAAGAACTGGGTTTGCTTCCATGAAGCCTTTCTTGAACGCCTGAACTGCTGCTGTCTTGAATGCCATTTCAGAAGAGTCAACTGGATGATAAGAACCATCGTATAATACAGCCTTAACACCAACTACCGGATAACCAGCTAAAGGTCCTTTTTCTACAGAATCCTGGATACCTTTTTCAACTGCCGGGAAGTAGTTCTTAGGAACTGCACCACCAACTACGATCTGATCAAATTCATAAGCTTTTTCCAAATCGCCGGATGGTTCGAATGTCATCTTAACGTGACCATACTGACCATGTCCACCAGACTGTTTTTTGTATTTGTATTCAACATCTGCTTTTTTACGTAATGTTTCGCGGAAAGCAACCTTTGGTTTGTCCAATACAACATCAACTTTGTATTTTTCTTTCAGTTTGCTTACAACGATATCAAGATGCTGATCGCCCATGCCATAGATTAAGCTCTGACGGTTTTCTGCATCGTTCACTGCCTTTAATGTAACGTCTTCCTGCATCAGTCTCTGTAATGCCTGGGAAATCTTGTCTTCATCTCCTTTGTTTACAGCACTGTATTTCATATATGTATATGGTTTGGAGAAAGCTGTTTTAATGAATACTACAGGATTTGCTTTTGTGGATAATGTATCTGTAGTAACCACTTTATTTAATTTTGCTAATGCACCGATGTCGCCTGCGTGAAGTTCAGATACTTCTTCAGGTTTGTTGCCTCTCATAACATAGAGCTTACCGATCTTGTCATCCATGTCACGTTCTGGATTGTGCATAACATCGTCTGGTTTTAATACACCGGAGTTAACCTTGATCAAGGAATATTTACCGATGAATGGGTCAACGATAGTTTTGAAGATATAAGCTGTTTTTGGTTTAGAGAAGTCATAATCAGCATTAAATACTTCGTTGGATTTTAAGCTGATACCCTTGCATTCTTTCTTATCTGGGCTTGGAAGGTATTTTACAATATCGTCTAATAATGTGTGAATACCTCTTGCTAATACACCAGATGCGATAGAGATAGGTACTGTGCTGCCATCGATAACGTTAACACGAAGCGCCTGACGGATTTCATTTTCAGAGAATTCGTCCCCAGCAAAGTAACGATCCATGTATTCTTCAGATGTTTCAGCTACTGCTTCAATCAAAGTTTCACGGATAGATTCCAGATATTCGCTTGTGTAATCTGGCATTTCCATTGGTTCTACTTCGTCTTTTTCATTCCATTTGGAAGCTGTACGGCTAATGATGTTAGCAAAACCAATCAGTTTTTCATCTTTACGAATTGGAATATGGAAAGGAGCGATCTTCTTGCCATATAATTCCTGCATATCTTCCACAACCTGACGGAAAGATGCATTGTCATCGTCCATACCTGTTACACAGATCAGTCTTGGAAGATTGTATTTATCACAGATTTCCCATGCTTTCTTTGTTCCAACTTCAACGCCGGATTTACCGTTGATAACGATAATAGCACCATCTGCAGCGCTAACTGCTTCTTCTACTTCACCAACAAAGTCAAAGAAACCAGGTGTATCTAATACGTTGATCTTTGTGTCACCCCAGATAATAGGTACAACGGATGTGCTGATAGAGAAACCACGTTTGATCTCTTCTTTATCATAATCACTGATTGTGTTGCCGTCTTCCACTTTACCCATTCTATTTGTAATACCGGAAAGATAAGCCATTGCTTCAACAACTGTGGTCTTTCCGGCGCCACCGTGGCCTAACACAACAACGTTCCTAATCTTGTCAGTAGTATAAATGTTCATAATAACTTCCTCCATACATTAAAAAAATTCATGGCAATATTCTACTAAAAAATTCAGAAAATTACAACACTTTCATACATTTTTTACAACATATATCGAAGAATGTTTCTATTTTTGTACGCAAATGATAGGTATTATCACGAATTTTAACTTTCACGCGTTGAAGCGCGACACTTTTAAGCTTTAAAGCGTTGACTTTTTCCTCTAAACAAGTTAAGATGATTCATAACCTAAAATTAGTTGCTTTTTTTTCACATATTTAATAAAGTAACTACATCACATGATTTTTAATTAATGTTATCAATATATTTCAGGAGGATTTATCATGATTGTTGTAATGAAGCCAAGAGCCGACGAAGCCGCTGTCAACCAGGTTGTTTCTGTAATTGAGGCAAATGGCATGTATGCCCACCTCTCCGCCGGTAAAGAAGTTACCATCATCGGTGTTGTAGGGGATAAAACAAAACTTGATAAGAGATTTCTTCAGGCAATTCCTGGCGTAGAAAAGATTGTAAATATTACAGAAAGCTACAAATTAGCCAATATCAGTTTCCATCCGGAGCCAACTAAGATTGCACTGGCCAACACTTCCATCGGGCCTGAAAATCTGACCATTATGGCTGGTCCATGTGCAGTAGAATCAGAAGAACAGATCATGGAAGCTGCTCGCGGTGTAAAAGCTGCCGGTGCTACTATGCTTCGCGGCGGTGCCTTCAAGCCTCGTACCAGCCCATACTCTTTTCAGGGACTGGAAGAAGAAGGGTTGAAGCTGATGCAAATGGCAGGAAAAGAAACAGGGCTGAATACTATTTGCGAAGTAACCAGCTTAAAAGCACTGGAAATCGCAGTAAATTACGTAGACATGATCCAGATTGGTGCCAGAAACATGCAGAACTTCGAACTGTTAAAAGAAGTTGGCCACGCAGGCATTCCAGTTATGTTAAAACGTGGTCTTGCTGCTACCATCGATGAATGGTTGAATGCAGCCGAATATATCATGGCAAACGGAAATGAACAGGTATGTTTATGCGAGCGAGGTATTCGTACCTTTGAAACAGCTACAAGAAATACCTTAGACCTGGCAGCCGTTTGTGTATTAAAAGAAAAAACACATCTGCCAGTCATCGTGGATCCAAGTCACGCCTCCGGTGTTCGTCGTTACGTGGCACCCCTTTCCAAGGCAGCCGTTGCCTGTGGCGCAGATGGTCTCATGGTAGAAGTACATCCAAATCCACCATGCGCATTATCCGACGGTCAGCAGTCACTGGATCTGCCAGAGTTTGAACAGTTTATGAAAGAAATTAAAACATTTACCATTTTAGCAGGGAGGGTATTTTAATGATTCCAGCAAAAATCGGATTTATCGGATTAGGTCATATCGGCGGCTCTGTTGCAAAAACAATCCACCGCATCTATCCGGGGATTACACTGATCGCCTATGACACATCCAAAGAAACATTGGAACTTGCAATAGAAGAAGGCGTGATTGCACAAGGATATGATTCTATTACAGAAGATTTCGCGGAGTGCAATTATATCTATCTTTGCGCTCCGGTGTTATACAATGCCGATTATTTGCCTGCAATGAAACAACTTGTAGAAAAAAATCCCCACATGCTCATTACAGATGTGGGCAGTGTAAAAACAGGAATCCATGAACAGGTCATTGCAACTGATCTGGAAGAAAACTTCATCGGCGGTCATCCAATGTGCGGTACGGAACACACAGGCTATCCCCACTCTTCCGCTTATATGCTGGAAAATGCCTACTATATCATTACACCATCTGCTAAGGTCTCCGAACAGAAGGTTGCAGAGTTTGTGGCATTTACAGACACACTGGATGCCATTACCATGGTTCTTGACTATGAAGAACATGACTTTATGGTAGGCGCAATCAGTCATCTTCCACATGTCATCTCTGCCACGTTGGTGAATTTGGTAAAGCAGGAAGACAACGAAAAAGAAACTTTACGAACCATTGCAGCAGGTGGATTCAAGGACATCACACGTATTTCCTCTTCCTCACCGCTGATGTGGGAAAATATCTGCCGTGCAAACAAAGGACAGATATTAAAACTCATTGATACTTATATGGCCTCTATGACAAAGATCAGAGCCACCATTGAAGCCGGCGAGGGGAAGGATATCTACTCCTTCTTCGAAAGTGCCAAGGACTATCGCGATACCTTCTCCAATGCGGTTCCCGGTCCATTGGGGCAAACCTTCCATATGTTTGTAGATATTACAGATGAGGCAGGTGGAATTGCTACAGTAACCACCATCCTGTCCACTAACAATATCAACATCAAAAATATTGGCATCACCCACAATCGGGAATTCCAGAATGGCGCACTGTCCTTAGAGTTCTATACTTACGCTGCGTTGAAACAGGCGGTTGAATTATTAGAAAAATACCACTATACTGTATATGAAAAATAAGTGACCGTTCACACGGATAACAGGAAAGAATCATCAACTACTGCATGCTTGCATGTAAGTAGTTGGTGATATTTTCCTGTTATAGAGTGTAACGGGGAAGCACTACAACATAAGCAGTCTTAGCACGAAGTGCGGGACTGGAGTACGTAAGCACGACGAGTGCGCATGTTTGTAGTGGTTATCCGTGTGAACGGAAGTATCAAGGAGTATCATTATGATTATATCCAGACAAAAGCAGTTAAAAGGGACCATCACCGTTCCAGGCGATAAATCCATTTCCCACCGTTCTGTCATGTTCGGTGCGATTTCCAATGGTTTAACGGAAGTGACAGGCTTTTTACAGGGAGCAGACTGCCTCTCTACCATCGCTTGTTTCCAGAAGTTAGGCATTGAGATTGAAAATGATAACCAAAAAGTAAAAATCTATGGTAAAGGATTACATGGCTTACAGGCACCATCTGGTATTCTGGATGCCGGAAACAGCGGAACAACCACCCGACTGATCTCTGGTATCCTGGCAGGACAGCCATTTGAGACCACTATTACCGGTGACGCATCTATCCAGAAGCGTCCAATGGGACGTATCATGACACCACTGTCTATGATGGGTGCTTCTTTTGAAAGTCATGCAAAAGAAAACTGTGCGCCATTTACCATCCATGGCGGCAACTTACATGGAATCCACTACGATTCCCCAGTGGCTTCTGCACAGGTAAAATCAAGTATTCTGCTTGCTGGTTTGTATGCAGATGATATTACTTCTGTTACAGAACCACAACTTTCCAGGAATCATACGGAACTGATGCTTCGCGGATTTGGCGCCAACGTACTTTCTGAAGGTACCACAGCAACCATTCATCCAGAACCAGAGCTGTTTGGACAGAAAATCACGGTTCCTGGAGACATCTCTTCCGCTGCTTACTTCATTGCAGCCGGACTGATTGCTCCAAATGCAGAGATTCTGATTCAGAACGTAGGCATCAATCCAACTCGTGATGGCATCCTAAAAGTAGCCAAAGCCATGGGCGGTAAGATCACATACTTAAACGAACGCATTGTATCCGGCGAACCAGTTGCCGACATCTTAGTAGAATCCAGCGATTTGGCAGCAACCGAAGTATCCGGCGATCTCATTCCAACTTTGATTGATGAAATACCAGTCATCGCTGTCATGGCAGCCTTTGCCAAAGGCACCACCATCATCAAAGATGCCCAGGAACTGAAAGTCAAAGAATCCGACCGTATCGCTGTGGTAACAGACAACCTAAAAGCCATGGGCGCAGATATCACCGCCACAGACGATGGCATGATCATTAACGGCGGCAGACCACTTCACGGCTGCCAGATTCAGACCCATGCAGATCACCGTATCGCCATGGCATTCACCGTAGCAGGTATCAATGCAGAGGGCGAAACCACATTTGATGATCCAAACTGCGTGGCAATCTCCTATCCTACGTTCTATCAAGATATGCTGGGATTAGGAAAATAAAAATCTAGTATGCAAATAAGCATGTGCCAGAAAAAATTGGTTCTTACAAATCTTAAAACGATTTGTGCGAGACAATTTTCTCTGGCACATTTTTTCTAAACAAATATTATTGTAGTCCTAATTCTTCTGCAACTTCTCGAAGATTAACTTCTATTGTTTTATCACTACACTCAATCTGCAGTATATCCTCATCAGTATATACGATTCTTTCCCCCGTATCTTCATCATACATAAAATAGCACGCACCAGTCATACCATACCAATGTCCCAATCCTCTTTTTACTTCCAAATATCTGCCATCCGCAGAAAGGTAAGTAATTTCTTCACGATTATTTTTTAGGTCACACCATACAACAAATTCATCTTCTGATTCTTTTTCATATGTAATAATCAGGTTTTTTGACTGCACGATATTTAATCCAATGTTATATGTATACCAGACAAAAAGCACAATTATCGCTACAGTAATACAAACACTTACAATACCTGTTACCATGCCTTTTCTTCTATTTTTTTTCATAAAAGCGTTAAAGCCATTCTTTTCTTCTTCAATATGACTATCTTGGAACATCTGTTGTGACAAAAGCAAATTATTCTCTTGGCACAATTCTTCATAAGCTTTTTTACAATTTACACAATCTTCCATATGTACGTCCACTTCATGAGCGGTTTCTTCCCGTACCACTCCATCATAATAAAGTGGTAATAAATCCTGAACAACCGCACATGACAATTTTGTAGTTTCATTTACTTTCGCATCTTTATCCATCACAGCACCCCTTTCTTTCTCATCTGCTCTGTAATCATCTTTTTGGCACGATGAAATGTAACCCGTCCCCAACTTTCTGTTTTTCCAAACAATCTGGCAATATCCTTAAATGCAAGTTCTCCAAATACGCGAAGAGAAAACACTTCTTTATATGGTTCCTCCAAAGTATGTAGGATTTCATGAACTTGAAGTACTATATCTTTGTTCATCAACTGTTCTTCAAAGGAACTATCATCTTGTGTCTGGGTAAAATCCTCGGTTGATATCTCACGATTGTGTTTCTTACATCGATTCAACCATATATTTTTTGCAATACGGCATAGCCAGGAATAAATACTGCTGTCTCCTCGAAAGTCAGAAGCTTTCATTGCACGGAAGAATGCTTCTTGGGTGACCTCTTCCGCTTCCCACTCATTGCGACAGAGGGACAACATATAGCGATAAACGGCCTGATATTCAGCACGTATGATTTCTTCGGTTATGATTTGTGGCTTTTTATCTTTCGAAAGACTCAATATGTTTCCCTCCCTTCTGTTTATTAGACAATTATAATTATAAAGTGTTACAAAGAAATTTTTAAGGTAATTGACCGTGAAAATATAAAATACAAACAATTTTTCGAAAATTTTCGCCAAGAAGAGCAAAAATCGAGTAGGAGGCGGTGACAAACCGCCGTCCTCTCACACCACCGTGCATACCGTTCGGTACACGGCGGTTTCAATAGTTGACGTGCACTGACTGATAAGCGGTGGCTAAATCATAGAAGCCACTATTTGTCAGTCTT
>JAFUPY010000080.1 GCA_017472565.1 Eubacterium sp. | reverse complement strand
TCCGCGTCCGCCAGTGCTGTATCGTGCGCAATTTGTGCCACTGCCGCCGCTGCTGCACTTGCCTCCGTTACGGTATCTGGAATATCCTTTGGACCTGCTGCCGCACCACATGCAAAAATGCCCTTGCGGGAAGTTGCAGGTGCTTCAAATGGATCGCAGGCGATAAATCCATAGGTGTCTGTGGCAACGCCGATGCGTTTGCACATAGCCACCGTGTCATCGTCTGCAGAAAATCCTGTGGAGAGGACGATCATATCATAGCCCTCACTCATCCACTGCCCATCTGGGCTGCTGGCTGACACAACCATATTGCCCTGTGCATCCTTCTCAATGGATGCCACCTTGCCACGTTTGAATCCGATGCCATATTTATTGCGTCCGTTTTCCACGTAACGCTCGAAATCCTTGCCATGCGCTCGCATATCCATGTAGTAAATATCGATGGTCTCTACTTCTGGCAGATGCTCTCTGGTAATCTGTGCCTCTTTCACTGCATACATACAGCAGACTGCAGAACAGTAGTCCGCATGACAGGCATGATCTCTGGAGCCAACACACTGTAAAAATGCAATGCGTTTTGGCACTCTGCCATCACCAGGGCGCTGTACGTGCCCTTCAAACGGACCGGAGGCAGACAGGATTCTCTCATACTCCAATGCCGTCACAACTTCATCGTATTTGTGATATCCAAGCTCAGCCGGAATCTGTTTTACCAGTCTATAGCCTGGACATAACACCGCTCCGCTGACAGGAAGCTCTATGATTTCTTCCTTCATATCGTAGCTGACTGCCCCTGTCTGACAGGCTTGCTCACATTTTCCACATTTCACGCATGCCGCATCATCAATGGCAACTTTATTCGGTACTGCCTGAGCAAAAGGCTTGTAAATCGCCTTGCGCTCACTCAGATTCATATCAAATTCGTTCTTCCTTTTCACAGGACAAACTTCGCTGCAGGCTCCGCATCCTGTACATTTCGCCTCATCGATATAGCGTGGACGTCTGCGAATCACTGCTGTCATATCAGGAGCTTCTCCCTTTAACTCCAACAGATCGCTTAATGTCATCGTATATACAAGAGGGTGATTGTATGTATCTGTTACTTTTGGAGCCAGAATACAGGCAGAACAGTCATTTGTTGGAAAGGTTTTGTCCAACTGGGCCATGCGCCCGCCAATGGAAGAACTTTTCTCTATCAGGTAAACCGGGATACCCATCTCGGCCAGGTCATGGGCTGCCTGAATGCCGCCGATACCACCACCGACTACCAATACCGGTTTTTTCAAATTATCCGTCATAAGGAAACCCTTCCTTTCCTAGAATCCCGCTTTTTGAAGCACTTCACTTACTTTCTGCTGCTGCAGCTGTTTCATCTCATCGTCCAATGCCAGTATCTGGTCTAAAACCGCCTTAGGAACGCCGCCTTCTGCCACCGCATACTCACGTACCGCTGCGATCACATCCGCTGGTCTTGCGTCCTGTGGACACCGTGCCACACAGGCCTGACACTGAATACATTTCCAGATGGTGCCCTTTTTTGTAAGACCTTCCTTATCTCCCAAAAGAACCTGTCGCATAATATTTCTCGTGCTGTAAGTAGGATCAATCTCACTGACCGGACAGCCTGCACTGCAGGTTCCGCACAAGAAACAATTCATCAACTGATCCCCACCTGGAACCGCTTTGATTTTTTCTTTAAACGTCAGATCACACTTCATACTTTGGCACCTCCATTCAGCTCTGGTCTTGGCAGATAACCACTCTTGTCTACCACAGTTGGAACGATATCTTCCCAGTTTACAGCCATGATATGAATGCCGCTGACACCCTCAATCTGGCGCACCTGATGAATGATATCTGACGCGATGCTAACGCCTGCTTCCTGGACTTTTTTCTGTACCAGTTTTTTGGTCTCGTCTGGATCCAGATTCAGGTCTGCTGCCTCTATTTTGGCTTCTTTATCCACCTGTTTCATTTGCTGAATCAGCTTGTCAGGAATGATCATGCCTGGAACCTGGGCTGTCATCTCAATGGATTTGGCCGTTTTGTTTACCAACACGCCCGCCTGGATGTAAGCACGCTCATGGAGTCCTCTGGCTCTAATTTCCTTCATGTAGTCCGCAAATCGTTCCACATCATAGATAGTCTGTGTCTGGATAAACTGTGCACCCGCATCAATCTTTTTCTGAAGGCGGATCAGCTGAAGTTCTACCGGATCAGCAAATGGATTGGTGGAAGCGCCTACGAAAAACTTTGGTGGAACCTTGATCGGCTTTCCGCTTAAGAAAATACCGTTATCTCTCATATCTGCAACTGTTTTTACCAACTGGATGGAATCGATGTCATAAACATTTTTTGCTCCCGGATCGTTTCCGAAGGTCTGATGGTCACCAGACAGACAGAGGATATTTCTAACACCAAGAGCCCATGCTCCCAGCAGATCACTCTGTATTCCAATACGGTTTCGATCTCGGCAGGTCATCTGCATAATAGGCTCCACACCAGCTTCTTTCACCAGAACACTTGCTGCGATGGAAGACATACGCACGATAGCAGTCTGGTTATCTGTAATATTGGCAGCATCCACAAAGCCCTTCATCTGCTGGGCTTTCTTAGTCACCAACGCCGCGTTTGCACTCATAGGAGGTCCAATCTCTGCGGTAACGGCGAACTCGCCCTTTTCAAGCAACTGCTGAAATCTACTTTTTTCTTCTATGATTTCGATATTACTCATTCTCTTCCACCTCCACATTCACATCTGTGCGGCGAATAGCACGGGGACCACCATCTCTGCTGGTCTGCCAGCTTCTGACTGGCATCATCTTGGTCAGACAATCCAGTTTTCCCTGTCTCTTTAACCTGTCGTAGATCAACTGCCATGCGCAATCTGTATCATCGTTGACTTCACAGCTGCCACTCTGGCTTCCGCCACAAGGGCCATTGAAATTACTCTTGGAACAGCGGGCAACCGGGCAAACACCTCCGGTCAGCGCCAACAGACAATTTCCGCAGCCCTGGCACATCTCCGTCCAATATCCAACGTCTCGATTGACGCCGTAAAAACTTGTATTTAATGCCGGAAGCACGATGGTATCCGGCCAACGTTCTGCCATAAACTGTACCCCACAGCCACAGGCCATGGATAAAATCACATCGTATTTGGACACTTCCTCATCCAGAGTCTCTATAAACTCGGTGTCACACTGACGCTCCAGTGTCACTACTTCGCATTCATGTCCGATCAGTTCCAGCTTGGCAGCCATGTCCTTTGCTTCGTTCTCGCCACCTGCCAGACAGACCGTCACGCAGGTGCCGCATCCAGCCACCAGCACTTTTTTATAGGAAGCCAGACTTTCCACGATTTCCTCTAAGGGTTTCTGCTGTGCAATAATCATTTCTCTTCCTCCTTCTTATCTTCAACCAGGGCTTTTGCAGCCTCCCGAATCTGTTCACCTGCTGCAAAGGAAGCCTTCACATAGGCCACACGTTCAGGATCCAGTCCCAAGGTCTTAAGCGTTTGCTTCGCCCGATTGACCTGCAGTTCGCAACGTGCATTGCCATCAAAATGCTTGCATGCACTCTTTTCGCACATTGCAACAAGCACCTTGTCATACTGTTTTAATGCCTGTAAGAGCCTGCTTTCATTTACTTCACCGCCACAGCTGATATCCAAAATTCCTACTGGCAGATCAGCAAACACTTCTTTTTTCACCAGCCCGGCTGCGTTTTCACAACAGAAAATCAACACCCTTTCATCACCATAGTGATCTTCTTTTTGTTCCTCACCAGACACGGTCTTTAACTCGATGGCTTTCGCCGGACAGACAGCCTTGCACATGCCACAGCCGGCACAAAGTGTCACATCTATCTTCATGGCGTGATTATCACCGTCAGGAGTTGGTGCAGCATGTGGGCAGATACGATAACAGGTGTAGCAAAAGGCACACTTGGTATCATCTACGTCTGCTGCCAGAATGGATGGCTGGCTCTGCAAGGTTTTTACTTCCTGCAAGATTCCTCTAAGCACGGTTTCCGGGTTGGCATACAGGATGGAATCCTCCAATACCCATATGTTTCTTCTGCCAGTAAAGCCTGCTGGCAAGAACCATTTTCCGCCGCTGTATTTCTTGCCTTCCCCTGCTGGAAGTCTCTTCTTTTTGGCAAACTGTGTGGTCTCTTCTAAGACAGGCTCCTTACAATCTATAAGAATTGAAGCATCTATCTCATACTCTGTCTCGCCTTCTGTAACTACCAGATGCTTCATTCCATCTGACTCCGATACAGATACAGAATCATACTTTAAGAACACTACGCCGCTTTGTCTGGTTTCACGGTAAAGGCTTTCTAATGCTCCCACGCCACAGCGCATGGAGCTTGCTGCCACCAGTACAGGGACAGGACGTTTTCTCTCTCTTAAGGCTTTTGCCCGAAGCAGAACCAGACGAATCAGCTCGGCTGATGCCTCTCTCTCCTGGTCCAAAAGGAACACAACAGGAATATCCACCTTCTTATGAAGCTTGATCATTTCCGTCAGGCTGTGTTCCACATAAGCCTCATCTGTCAAAAATGCATCTGCCTGATCGCCTGGCAGATAAATGATCGGCTGATCATCCTTCTGTGACAGGGCATCCTTCATGTCCTTTCGTTCCACTTCATATGCTGACTTTTCCAAGAATTCTGTTACCATTTCGGCATATCTGCTTTTTCCTGTCAGAATCAGTTTCATGCAGACACCTCCTTTTTGAGACGCTGTATGATGCGTGCTGCTTTTACCCTTGCATCTGCAACGGTTTCGGCTATGGTCATTGGACCCTGTGCGCATCCTGCTGTCCACACACCTGTCTGTTCTGACGCAAGAACGGTCTCTAAAAATCCATCTTCATTTACAGACAGTCCCATAAGTTCCGCCAACAGTGTGTTGTCCTCGTTTGGTCTGATTCCACCACACAGCACACACAGATCCAGTTCTTTTTTATGAATGCCCTCTTTGTCTTCCCAGTAGACCTGAGCCCCATGTTCAGATGCCTCAATTCGGCTTGGGCGACAACGGATCATTTCAAATCCTGCATTTCTCATCTCTTCTAAGTAGTTACCTGCTTTCACACTCTGCAGGTCCATAAAGAACATTCTGATCTTTGCGTCCGGATAGATGCTCTTTAACGCTTTTGCACTGCGAGTGGAATATCCGCAGCATACTTTGGAACAGTAGCTCACGCCATGTGCAGGATTTCTGGAGCCAAAGCAAAAGACAAATCCCACATTTTTAGGAGCAACGTCAAACACCTTGTCAGATGTTCTTTTTTTCAAAAGGGACTCCAACTGCTCTCCATAAAGAATTGCAGATGTTCCTGATATTCTTAAATTGCCACTATCTCCGACCGGAAGATGAGAAAAACCAGAAGCGACCAGGATCTGACTAACCTTCACTTCCAGTTTTTCACCGACGTTCTCAAGTATTGCAGTGAAACCATTCTCCTCACGGATCAGCTCTTTTAGAGATGTCTCACATAATATTTCCAGGTTGGAAGCCTCTTTGATCTGTGTAAAAAGAGGTCCTGTCAGACAGACTCCGCACTGCGTACAACTGTCGCCGGCTTTACAGCCATAGGCGGCTGTCTTGCCGCCTATTTCCTTCGCTTTCTCAATCATCAGTACCGGTACCCCTGCTTCGGACAGAGATAGCGCTGCGGCACATCCGGCCGCTCCGCTTCCAATGATCAATACTTTTTCCATATATCCACCTTATTTCTTTTTCTGCACGCCAAACAAATCGGAACGATATGCATCCAGATAATCCAGACAGTATTCATCGATTTCCATCAACGCTTCTGTTGCATAAAGGGAACCCAGCATGTCGCGGTTGGTTGGATCCATGATGGCACAATCCATTCCCGCATACATTGCCAGAATCAAAAATGCCTGATTAATGGTTTTTCTGGATGGCAGACCAAAGGAAATGTTTGACAGACCACTTGTTACATGAATATCCGGATACTGAGCCTTCACCCGTCTTGTCACTTCTGCAAAGGTTGTGAAAGATTCAGAATTGGTTCCAAGACTGATTACCAGTGGATCAATATGTAAACGAGATGGTGGAATGTTGTACTCTTTTGCTTTTTCCATAATCTGTTCAAAGATTTCCATTCTTTCTTCAACGGTTTCCGGGATTCCGCTGTCGCCACAAAGGAGCGCTACACATTCCCAATCTGTATCTGCAATAACTGGAAAAACAGTGTCGATCTTGTTGCCTTCCATGGAAACAGAGTTGATCAGTCCTGGTTTGTTACAGAATGGAATTGCTTCCACACAAGATTTTGCGCTTGGGCTGTCGATACAGATTTTTGCATCACTTACTTCCTGTACCAGATCAATGAGCCATTTCAATACTTCCACATCGCCGTCAACAACAGAGGAGCATACGTCAATATACTCTGCGCCGCCGTCTGTCTGTCTCTTTGCAAGGTCGCGAATCCAGTCTGCGTCTCTCGCTTCGATTGCCTTTGCTACTGATGGAATTGCTCCGTTAATTTTTTCTCCAATAATAATCATGTTGAACCCCTTTCTTTCTATATGAGTTTATAGGTGTTGTTTTGATACTCTCATTTTACGAATCCTGTGCCCCGAAGTATTTCAGTTTTTCACTCCCTTTTTGCACTTTTTTATCAAAAAAAGGCTGCTATATAAGCGGAAAAAACTTCCAATTTACCCGCGTTACTTTTTTTGCACTTTTTTGTTGTTCTGGCTCTGTTTTTTTGTACTTTTTTACGATTCAAGTAAACAGGCACAAAAATAAGGACCTGGAAATCATTTCGTTAGAAATCATTTCCAAGTCCCGAATTCGATGCTTTATTCTACAGGCAGTAGGTTTTTAGACTTTTTCTTATATTGTCCCGGAGTCATGCCTGTTTCATTTTTAAACACCCTGGAGAAATACTGCTGATTGCTGTAACCCACACTCTGGGTGATGTCCGATATCGGCAAACTGCTGTCCCGCAGCAATTCCTTTGCCTTATCTAACCGCAGCTTATTCACATACGCAGCAAATCCAATTCCCACTTCCGCCTTGAACACCTTGGAAAAATGAGACGGACTGGCTGCCACATAATCAGCTGTCTGCTCCAATGTAATTTCATTTCTGTAATTTTTATGGATATATTCCATCCCTTTATGTACGATGGCAGAGGTGTCCAGATGGATTGTGGAAGCTATCATTTCCACAAATCTGCGGAGCACCTGTCCCAATTCAAAGGAAATCTCCAGTAAATCCTCCGAATTCGCACTCTTTTTCTGGAATTCATTCACAATGTCGTAGACCTCGTCGGAAGAGATACCCTTTTTTATGATTCTCCTGGAAAGAACTGTGATCAATTCACTCATCCGCAGCTTGATCAACTCCAGATCATTGCCGGAATCAAAATAAATGCCACCCAGAATATCATTCAACAGCACCTGTGCCTGCTCCAGGTCACCTTCCTCGATCCTAAGAACCAGCTCTTCTTCCTGCTTTTCCTGCATATTTCGCAGGTTGTTCACACGTTTTACACTGTGGATTGCCTCACCGATCATCTCCTGCTGAAGCTCCATCCTACGTCGATTCTGCATCTGATGGTTGCTTTCCGTTGGCAGGATGTTGTAAATCAACTGATACAGCAATTCTCCCAGATAGTAGACACGACGGGGCTCCACCAGCAGCACGTCCCGCATTGCTGACAAAAACAACGCACGGCATCCAGCTGGGATCTTGCACTGTTCAATGACAGCGTCCAAAGCAGCCGCATCGGGATATTCTAAAAGGATTGGGCCAGCCAAAACACTTCCCACATATTTGTTTTTGTCTACCAGCGCAATGGAAAAGTGTACCATGTTGCCATGGCAGACAAAGAAATAGCAGTTTCCCAACTCGGCAGACTGTTCGCCTGCCTCCACATGCAGCTTCACACAGCGATCCTGCAGGTCTTCTTCCTGATGAATCAGTTCACAATATTCACATGGATTTCCAAAATAATCCGCAACTTCTCCGTTTTCATCCAAGACTGCCACACTTACGCCTGTGGCCATCCAAAAAGTTGACAAACTATCTCGCAATTTCTTATAAAAATCACCCATACGAAAGATTCACCCCACAATTCCTATCGCTTTGATATGATTTTATCTGCCATGGAAATGTTTGTCAATAAAGATGTGGAACATCCTCAGTTATTCATCAACAAACCGCATCTCCTCTGTCTTCCACCAGTTGATAACCTACACTTTCCACTCTTCGGCCAAGACACCCTCTACATTCAGCGGCTTCTTCCCCGGTACAAATTTTATTGTCGTATAATTCATACAGTTTTCTTTTTTTTACAGGAGATAAGTTCGGCATGACTACATTGGCTCCTGCTAGGAGTCCTTCTTCTCTGCCAATAGGGTCTAGTGTTCCAAGGGCGGTTGTTGCAGGCAACAGCACCTTTGGAAACATAATCCGAATAACCGCCAGCAAGAATAGCGTCAGTTCAACGCTTCCTGCAGGTTCATTTGCATATATGGTTTCGTGGTGAGGAATAAAAGGACCAATCCCAATCATTTGCGGCTCAAGCTCCTGTAAAAATATCAAATCCTCCGCAATATGGGAAAATGTTTGTCCTGGTGCTCCTACCATAAATCCTGCTCCCACCTGATATCCTAATTCTTTTAAATGGTACAGACACTCTTTACGATGTTTCAGGCTCATACCTTCTGGATGCAAGGTGCGATACAGACCTTCGTCTGCAGTTTCATGTCGGAGTAAATATCTGTCTGCTCCCGCTTCCCGAAACAAACGATAGCTTTCATATGATTTCTCTCCCAATGACAGGGTAAGGGCGCAATCCGGAAACTCTTTTTTAATCCTCCGGATAATGTCCACCATTTTCTCGTCTGTATAGTACGGATCCTCTCCACCCTGCAAAACAAAAGTGCGATAACTAAGCAGATATCCCGTCCTGCAGCATTCAAGTATTTCTTCACTTGTCAATCGGTATCTTTCAACAGAAGGATTGCCGCAACGAATTCCACAATAATAACAGTTATTCTTGCAATAGTTGGTAAACTCAATCAGTCCTCTTGTAAATACCGCGTTTCCATAATACTGAGACCGAAGTCTTACTGCTTCTTCTTTTAATCGACGGACAACTTCGCTGTTCTGCCAATAAGAAAGCAGTTCTTCGTACTCCGGTCTGGAGAGTCTGTGTTCTTTTAAAAACTTATCAATTATCTGCATATCTTTATCCTTATTCTCCGAATGCTGTCACCAGTTTTTCCAAAGCAGTGGTCAAAATGCTTCTTGGGCAGGCAATATTGATTCTTTGGAATCCCCAGCCTACTTTTCCAAACATAGTGCCTCCATCCAGCCACAAGCCTGCCTCATTCACCATTCGCTGGTTTAATTCGTGGTCACATAGTCCCAGTTCTCTAAAGTCAAGCCACACCAGATAGGTGCCCTCCAGCCGGGTCATCTTCACCTTCGGAAGTCTTGCTTTCAAAAATTGCTCCACATAATGGGCATTCTCTTTGATATAGCAAAGCACTGCATCCAACCACTCATCTCCGTACTTGTACGCCGCCTTGCAGGCCACCAAGCCCGGAAGTCCTAACTGGCTGTATCCAGCCCCGCTGATCTGTCTTATAAATTTTAACCGCAGTTTCTCATTGGCGATAAAAATATTGGATACCTGAAGCCCTGCAATATTAAAGGTCTTACTCGGAGATGTGCAAATAACAGATATATCTTTGTATTCTTCCTTCACTTTGGAGAACACCGTATGCTCTCCTTCAAACACAAAGTCTGCGTGGATTTCATCACTTACCACCAGCACGTCGTGTTTCAGACAGATATCTCCAATTTTTTCCAGTTCTTCCCTGGTCCAGACTCTGCCCACCGGATTGTGAGGATTGCACAGAATGAACAGCTTGACATTTTCTGACACCACCTTCTGCTCAAAATCCTCGTAATCCATGGCATATTTACCATCGGAATCCTGAACCAGATTGCTTATAACCAGTTTTCTGTTATTGTCCCTGACCACCTCGGAAAATGGATAGTATACCGGCTGCTGAATCAGAATGGCATCTTTTTCTTTGGTGAATGCCTTCACCGCCATGGCCAAGGCAAACACAATGCCAGGCGTTCTTATCAGCCATCTTTCTTCCACATCCCAGTTGTGGCGACGCTTCATCCAGCCCCGCAGCGCCTCAAAGTAGTCCTCATCCGCTTCACTGTAACCAAAGATTCCGTGAGTATTCATCTCTCCCAGCGCGTCGATGATATAGGAAGAGGTCTTAAAATCCATGTCTGCCACCCACAGCGGAAGAATGTCTTTTGGCTTCCCACGTCTTATCGCCGAATCATATTTCAGACATCCTGTATTGTATCTATCTATCACTCTGTCAAAATCAAGATTTCTTTCTCCCATACTGCCTCTTTTCTGTTTTGATGATGATTCAAAACCTTATTCGTTCTAAGATCAATGACAAAATGCCTGTTCTAAATCCGCAATCAAATCCTTGCTGTTTTCGATTCCTACAGAAAGTCTCAAGGTTCTGTCATTGATTCCATTTTTCTCAAGGATTTCCGGCGGAACATCTGCGTGTGTCTGAGTAATCGGAAAAGTAATCAAAGTCTCCACTCCACCCAGACTTTCTGCGTATTGTATCAGTTCTATTTTTTGTAAAATCTGCTCCACTAGTTCTTTTGAAGACACCTCGAAGGTAACCATTGCACCAAAGCCTCTGGCCTGACGCTTTATGATCTGATGGCCAGGGTGATCGGCTAATCCAGGATATACCACTCGCACAACCTCCGGTCTTTCCTTCAGCCACTTCACGATCTGTAGTGCATTTTCCTGAGCCCGCTCCATTCTTAATGACAGGGTCTTGATTCCCCTCAATATGAGCCAGCTGTCAAATGGCGCCAGTCCCACACCCGTAGTTTTGATAATAAATCGAATTTTTTCCGCAATTTCTTCGGAGCCGGTGATCACAAATCCCGCCAGAGTATCATTGTGTCCACCCAGGTACTTGGTGCCGCTATGCACAACAATGTCTGCACCCAGTTTTAGTGGATTTTGAAAATATGGCGACAGGAAAGTGTTATCCACAATCAAAAGCAGTTCCTTTTTCTTGGTAATTTCCGATATTTTTTCGATATCTATCACATTCATCATTGGGTTTGTAGGAGTCTCGATAAAAACTGCTTTTGTATTTTCCCTGATATATGGTTCTACACTTTCTTTCCACAGGTTCACTCTGGTAATCTCGATACCATTTTTGTTTCCGATAAAGGAAAACCATCGGATGCTGCCGCCATACAGGTCATCGTCAATGATCAAATGATCTCCTGGGGAAAACAACTGCATTACGGTATCGATGGCAGCCATTCCACTGGAAAATGCTACCGCATCGATTCCTCCCTCCAGATTCGCAACAATCTTTTCCAACTGCTCCCTGGTAGGATTTTGCACGCGGCCGTAATCATATCCCGTACTATTTCCCAAGCTCGGGTGAGCAAAGGTTGCGGTCTGATAAATCGGGAAACTAATCGCGCCAGAGCTGTCACAAGTGTTTTCTTTTTTCTCTATATGTATGCATTTTGTCTCGATATCGTATGCCATATTGTCCTCCATCATTGTTTTTGCGGGGTGTGATTCAAAAAAGAGATTGTCACATAAGCATATCCCATATGACAATCTCTATTGTTATTCCATAACTGCTCGCTTTTCCCTGTCGGCTATTCCACAACGCCGCCTTCTACCACCAGGCTGTCAATATCAACAGCTGTGCCATACACTGGTTCCAAAGTTGCTTTATAATCTGCATGGAAGAATTCTTCGTCTGCTAAGGCAACGATTTCGTCATTAATCCAGTTCAGTAATGTCTCATTACCTTTGGACACTGCAGGTGCTATTGTATCTAAGTTACCGATAGACTCGATGCCAACAGTGAATCCTTCATTCAACAGAGCCCATGCTAATACTTCTGTATTATCAGTAGAAAATGCATCGCCGCGTCCATCTAACAGAGCGTTATAAGCTTCTGTATACTGATCAAATTTTACCAGTTCAATTTCTGGATAATTTTCGGAAAAATATGTTTCAGCAGTTGTTCCCTTTGTAACAATCAGTTTTTTGCCATTTAACTGTTCCACATCAGTAATCAGGGCACTATCTGGGGATACAACACCAAGAGCAACTTTCATGTATGGCAGTGCGAAATCAACAGATTCTGCTCTCTCTTCTGTAACTGTAAAGTTTGCCAGAATAATATCTACCTTGCCACTCTTTAAATATTCAACACGGTTTGCAGCATCTGTAGAAACATACTCTACCTCTACGCCAAGATCTTCACCAATTCGTTCTGCAAAATAAACATCATATCCTTGATATTTGCCATTTTCGTCTACGTAACCAAATGGATTTTTGTCACTGAATACGCCAATTGTAATGGTACCGCTCTCCTTGATCTCATCAAGAGTACGATATACTGCTTTTTCGTCTGACGCTTCAGCGCCAGCTGATCCTGCTGTGTTTGCCGGGTCTGTATTGCCCTGTCCTGTGCTGCCGCAACCAGCGAGGACTCCCATTGCTACGACAGATGCTACTAATAATGCTATAATCTTTTTCATACTTTTTATCCTCCTTCTTTTTATTTTTTGGTAAGTATGAATCGGACGATTTCAGGCTTTTGCCACCTCGTCCTTTGCATAAATAAATGTATTCAAAAACCGCTGTGCACGCTCGGTTTTTGGCTGAGTAAAAAATCTTTCCGGCACATCGCTCTCCACGATCTTGCCGCCATCGATAAAAACAATTTTGTCTGCGACTGCTTTTGCAAACTGCATCTCATGTGTAACGATTAACATGGTATATCCATCAGAAGCCAGTTCCAAAATAACATCCAGAACTTCTCTAACCATTTCCGGGTCAAGGGCTGCTGTAACCTCATCAAACAAAAGTACTTCCGGTTTTAATATCAGCGCCCTGATAATTGCCACCCTCTGCTTCTGTCCTCCGGACAACTGTCTTGGAAATGCATCCTTTTTATCTAACAGTCCTACTCTCTCAAGTAATTTTTCTGCTTCGACTGTCACTTCTTTTTTATCTCTTCCCTGTACTTTCACAGGTCCGAGAACCACGTTGTCAATTACGCTCATATGAGGGAATAATTCATAATTTTGAAAAACCATGCCAATCTTCTGCCTTACCTTTGGCCAATCCGTTTTTCCCTCGGTAATCACTTCTCCATCCAAAATGATCTGTCCGGACTGGATCTGCTCCAATCCGTTCATACATCGAAGAAATGTACTCTTTCCGCAACCAGATGGTCCTATCAGGACGATTACCTCGCCTTTATGTATTTGTAGGGATACGTCATCTAACACCCGTCCTGCGCCATAATCTTTCACAATATTTTTTGCTTCTAATAAAATTGACTGCTCTGCCATATCATTCACCTCTGTTTTCCAGGTGTCGCTGTACACGTTACCATCCAGGTGCTTCCACCTGTATTTCTATCCAGCTTATGCTATCTTCCATTTCTTCTCTAATTTTCTTGCGACCAGCGAAATTGGCCAGCATACAAAGAAATACATAAAGAAAATGGTTCCATATATCCATAGTGCCGAATCTGGTACAGTGTATCGGTTTGCCTCTATAATCTGTTGTGCCACCTTCAATACCTCTATTACACCGATCAGTGCCACTAAAGATGTGGTCTTGATCATACGTGTGGTCAGATTGATGGCAAGTGGTACAAGCCGTTTCAAAATCTGAGGAATAACGATATGACGATAAACCTGCCATTTTGAAAGGCCAATGGCCATGCCGCTTTCATACTGATGGGTTGGAATGGAAATCAACGCTCCCCTGACCAGATCTCCCATCTCAGCGGTTCCCCAAAGGGTAAATACAATAATTGCACTCACTTCTCCAGACAGGTTGATTCCAAAAGTTCTCGTCAGACCAAAGAACACAATGAACAACAATACCAACTGAGGCATGATCCGGATAAATTCCAAATATATCTTCGTCAAAATCTTGGTGACCAGGTTCTTCTTTGTCATTAACAATCCCAAAAAAATGCCAAGTATGATGGAAAGAACAACTGCTATCAGGGAGATGCGAACAGTAACCCAAAGGCCTTCTAAGAGTCTTGGAAAATTGTTCCCCATGAACAAAACCCTAATTCCCAAATCCTGCATAACGAAGCCTCCTTTCCAATACCGCTGCCACAATTGAAAATGGCAGGAGTATGATCAAATATGAAATAACCAGCAACAGCAATGCTTCGTCTGTTTTGTAATAAAGACCTATCAGATCTTTGGCAATATACATTAGATCGGCCAACGCCACTACACTGAGTACAGATGTCTCTTTGATAAGAAATATCTTGTTGGCAAATAATGCTGGAATGGAAACCGATAACGCCTGAGGCAATACCACATATCTTATGACCTGACGCCGATTAAAGCCTAAAGCCAAAGCGGATTCTTCCTGAACTCGCTCCACAGACTCAATGCCGCTTCGGAATGCCTCTGCCATATAGCTTCCACCCAAAAAACAAAGGCCAAGGATTGCACATCCTTCGGCGCTAATGCTGATTCCAGCTTTTGGTAATCCAAAATATAAAAAGAATAACTGAACCAGCAAAGGTGTGTTTCTCGACAATTCAATATAAACGGAAGCAATCTGTCTTAAGACTGGAATCTTAAAATATTGAATAAACGCAATCACCAGACCTACCAGCAGGGAAAGAAGAATTCCGATGATACCAATAACCACTGTCAGCTTAGCGGCTTCCACATAAAGAGGAATGTTTTTCATCATGAAAATTGTATCCAACATATTCCATACCTTCCCTTTGTTTTTGTTTCTTACTATTCCTATCTGTTTGATATGTTTTCTGGAATGATTTGGATTATAGCACCGCTTTTTTACACTGTCAATAGAATTTTTTCATATTTTTTTCAAAAAGAATGGCTTCCGGGATTGTGTCATCAGTGCTCAGAGAGCTTGTGTGGAAAAATCTCGAGAGATGAGTAAGTAATATGAACTATAGTAAAAATAGGCTGTTAGGGAAGCGTCCTTAACAGCCTATTTTTTGATTTCTATATTTACTAATTTCGAGCGGCATCCAGCGCATTCGCCACTGCATTCATAATCGCATTGGAACTAATGGTTGCCCCGCTTACGGCATCCACATATGGAGACTGTGCAGACTGAATACGACCAATTACATCCTTCGCCATTGCCCAGTACAATGCGTCTTCTCCCTGCGATACAACGGAAACATTGGTTATCTTATCATTGGAGATTGTGACGGACATGGTTACGTTGGATTTGTATCCGTATGCAGTTCCTTTAAAGCTTCCATCCTTATATACAGTAGTTGGCTCCACCACTTCCGGCTCTGCTGGCGCCTGTGGTGCAGGTGTTTCTGTAGTTCCAGAACTTAAGCTACCAGAATTTGACGCATCTGTTCCCTCAGAAGCAGAAGTATTGGAACTTGAAGTGTTAGAACTGCTGGTATTTTCTGTTTTAGAAACAATAGAAGCAGTCTTGTCAGATTCTGTCTCTTTATTTACTTCTGCTACTGCACTTTCTTCATTCGTATCTGCTTCATCTTCTTGCATTTCAACCACTTCTTCTGTTGGCTCAACCACCAGTTCTTCTTCCCCCATCTGTTCCTCTTCTTTGAGTGAACTATTCTCTTCTGACAGTTCTTCTACGTCAACATCTTCCTGCTGACCATTTTCTGCGCTAATCAATGTTGCTCTGTCAGACGCATGCATAGCGCCACCTGTTATAGCACAAACTACCAAGGCTAGCACAACACAAAGCACTGGCACCCATTTTGTTCTTGTAACATTTTTCAACAGTAATGCTTTTTTCAAACGCATATACAGATAGAGGACATAAACCCCACTATATACAATGATTGTTGTAAAATAGGACAGATTTCCTTGGGCAAGTAACGGAATACATAACAATAACACATGTACGTATGTCAATGCATAAAATACATAGGCGAATCTCTGAAGTTTCTTCCATGTGATTCCATTCATTTTCTTGCGAATCTTGTAAAAAGAAGTAATCATCAATGGCACCATGATAGCAATCATGACAATGGATGTAATCGCCGCAATAATCTGATTCAGCGGCATGTATTTTGTCATGGTAAACAGAAATACAAAATATGTTTTCCCGTAAGCAAAATTGTGTCCTAAAATAATAATGCTGGCAATGATAGACAGCTCTGCACGAATAGGCATCAGTCGTTTCATTGGGTTGCTACCATTCTTTAAGGCACCTATCATCATTACAATTATAAAGATTGCTGTTCCTAATGCACCTCTGGCAACAACAGACCAGATATTGTTCTTAATCAATGCCGGGAATGTCAGGTCTGCTCCCGTCCAGGTAACAACAACCACAACCACACTCAAGGCAACAGCACCAATATAGAATATCTTTGCATGTTTTTTGATTGCGCCTGCACCAAACCACGCAATGAGAATGGCCGCCACAAGGCCAATAATAATACTCATACCAAATCCTCCATGTCTTTTATTTCAAACTATGCGCCGTCATTTTCTTCCGCACTTGTTTATACTTAAGGGGTTTTTATGATTGAAAATGACTGCTCACAAGTAAAGTTCTCTGCAAGTCCTTCTGTCACAGATATCTCTCCATCTTCAGTTATTAAGATTGCATCAAACAGTTCACTGTTTTTTTCCAAAAAGGAGATTGCATTATCTACTCCCATAACAAATAAAGACGTAGATAGTGCATCTGCAAGTGTACCATCGGAACTGACAATAGTTACAGAAACCAGTCCATTATTTGCAGGATAGCCTGTTGACGGATCAATAATGTGGTGATAGTTCACACCATCTTGTACAAAATAGCGTTCGTAACCTCCGGAGGTAATTACTGCACAGTCGGCCACCTCTACCACACCAATTCCCGTATCCGGATTGAATGGATTAATGATTCCAACACGCCAAAAGCTTCCATCTGGCTTAGTTCCAAGAACCTGCACATTTCCACCCAGATTAACAACCGCGTTCTCTATCCCATATGTTTCTAAAATCCGAATCACGTTTGATGAAGTATATCCTTTTGCGATTCCTCCAAAATCAATAGCCATCCCCTCTTTTTTTAAAGTAACAGACGATGCTTCTTCATCTACAGATATGTTACCTATATCAATCAATTCCAGCGCGCCATTGAGTTCTTCCTCAGTAGGAACACCAAAGTGATCATCTATAAATCCCCACGCTGCCATTATGGGAAATATTGCTACATTAAAGGCTCCTTCTGTGCTCCCATAAAACTCAAGAGATCTTTCCAATAGATACATCCCGTCTTCAGACAGAGTCCCGCCACCATTTTGATTTACAGCATAGACTTCGCCAGTGTTATCTGTAGCGGTTAACAACGCATTCAATCGTTCTATTTCTGTTATCGCGGCAGACACCGCCTCCTCAGCAGCCTCTCCATATGCAGTGACGGTCATATATGTATCCATTGCAAAAACATCTTGCGTAGCAGAAACAATCTCATCTGTTGCCTGTTCAGATCCCGAATTCTGATCACAACCGGCAAGCACCGGCAATCCGCATGCAAGCAATAAGCAAAGCATTTTCTTTTTCATTGTGTCTTTTCTTTCCCTTCTACTTCACTCGTCTCGGAAGCACATCTCTTATTATGATTACTAACCTACAGAACCTGCCGCCGGCAGCTTCCTACGGATGCTTTGGCAACAAAGAGAGATTCGACCGTCTAAAGGCGGCCAGAATCTCCTTCAAAAAAACAATCTATGCTCTTGCTCGACGACCTACGCGAGATGCTGCAAGGATTGCAACTATTGCGCCTGCTGCAAACACAAGGTACATGTTGCCAACTGCATCACCTGTCTTAGGTGCTGTAGTTGTAGTGGAACTATCTGGTGTTCCTGTGTTATCTGTTGTGCCAGCGTCATCTTCTGCACCTGCGTTATCTTTTGTATCTTCATCATCTGTTTGTACAGACTCTGTCAAATCCATTTTTGCCGTTCCGCTAATAGTTTCTTCCGCATTTGCATTGGACACATAACTCAAAGTGATTTTTGCAAGAGTCAATCCATCTGCAACTTCTGCTTTTTCATCCATGGCTGCACTGCAATTCATGTTAATTTTCAACAGACCACTTGTTGCGTCAAATGTTGCCATATTCTCATCTACTTCTTCTGCTTCAAATCTAGTGAAGTTAAAGAAAAAGTACTTCATTGGTGCTTCTGTATTTAACGTATAGCCCTCTGCATCAACTGTAATCTGA
>JAFUPY010000079.1 GCA_017472565.1 Eubacterium sp. | reverse complement strand
TTTGAAAGAAGGACCGATTAAGGGCTCCATTTCATTGAGAAGAGCAGTGCGGAAAGCGTTGCGCAGATAAGTATAGTTGAAATGATTGATATTACGCCAGAAGCCGTTGTCACTATAGCCGCCTTCGGAAATTAGGCAGTGAATGTAATGTAAAGCTTTACATTACATGCATTATGACAAGCAAGTAATTATGACAAGTCAGACATTGAAACCACGATTTATCATAGGTATACTTCAGTTAGCTTTACATTATTTTCTTTTCTCTTGCAAACTATTTGTGCCATACTGGTATTGTTTCTTATTTTTAGTTGCATGCGGAAGGAGGAAAATGTATGCAGAACAATATCAGTGCGGCAGCTCTGTGTTCAGAGCTTGAGCAAAAACTCATTGAGTGCCAGATCAATGAGACAACCTTGGAACGTTACAGAAATGTACTGGCGGAATTTACCGTGTTTGCTGGTAACAACAGTTATAGCCAGTCACTTGGTGTCGATTTTCTAATTGCCAGATACCAGGAAAGAGGCGGGTTCGTTTCTACAGACGAGCACTCACGAAAGGAGGAAACCTATTTTAGATGTATGCGGATGCTTGCAGAGTATTATAACTTTGGTATCATTCACAGACGCAGTGATTTCTTAGGCGAAATCATCTGGCCGGAGCCATTTCGTCAATGTACTGAAAGATTTTTTGAAACAGTAATTAAAGAAGGATTATCTTATAGCTATGTTACACGTTCACGGATGATAATCCATGACCTTCTGTTGTTTCTGGATGCCAGGGGTATTCATGCACCGGATCAGATAGGGGTGCAGGACAATGATGAATTTGTCAAAAGTTTTTATGGGCTGAGCCCAAAGGGGATTGCAACCAAACTCTGCACACTGCGCAGGTATTATAGATATCTTTATCTTCAGGAATATATCAACATACCCTTGGGTGAGCGTCTTCCAAAGGCATCCATCCAGGGAAGAATGGCCTTTCCTACAGTATGGGGAATGGATGAAATAGAAAAGATAAAGGATTCAGCAGACAGGATCAGTCCGTCTGGGAAAAGAGGCTACGCCATGGTTATGCTGGCATCCCGTCTCGGACTGCGTATTGGCGACATCAGAAACCTGAAGTTACAGGATATTGACTGGAATAAAAAACAGATATCGATGGTTCAGCACAAAACAAAGAAAGCTCTATTGCTTCCATTGCCGGAGGACGTTGGCTGGGCAGTCATTGATTACCTGAAAAACGGGCGTCCGATTACAGAAAGCACTAATGTTTTTGTGCGCCACAAACCGCCTTATGATGCCTTCCCCATAAACAGTACGCTGAACCACATATTTTCGTCTGTTATGGTCAGGGCCGGACTTCCGGCGGAAAAGAACACAAATGTCGGTTGGCATACATTTAGAAGATCCCTGGCAACAAATCTTCTCCAAAATAATGTAGAAATGAATGTAATCTCCGAAATTCTCGGGCATAGTGACCATGATGTTGCCGGAAAATACTATGTACAGCTCGATTTGGAAAATATGAAAAAATGTGCACTGGAAGTGGAGGTGGCAGACTATGTCAGAAAAAACATCTGAATACCATGGACCATTTGCTATCCAGTTACAGGCATTTATTGACGAAAAAAAGAGACTTGGATGCAGATATGCAGAAGAAGAACGCCTTGCCCACAAATTTGATGAAATGAGTATGTATCATGATTGCAACAATGGCCTCTCTCCGGAACTGGTATGCGACTTTATTAAATATCAGCCCAACTGGCAGGCGACAACCCAGAAAAGGCGCATAAGCTTTCTGCGTAACTTTGGTAGCCATCTGATCAATCATGATATACAAGCATTCCAGCCAGGCTATGATACACTCAGGGCAACAGCTATCAATTTCAAACCGTATATTTTGTCACATGAAGAGATAAGTAGCTTATTTCGCCTGTCTGACCAGATACATCCGAACTATCGGCAGTCGCATATTTTTTATCCCGTATTATTCAGGGTGCTGTATGGAACAGGAATGCGAATTTCAGAGGCACTGCATCTTACAATGGCTGATGTTGACCTTGAACAAAAAGTTATCCGTGTCGTGGATCCGAAGAACCATAAAGACAGGCATCTTCCGATCAGCAGTTCACTGGCAGAGTATTGTTCCTGGTATTGCGGCAAAATCCACCCTGTATACCATGGGGAAGACCTTTTCTTTTTAAGCAACAAGGGAGACGGGCATTATTCACGGAACAATATCCAGGTCTATTTCAACAGACTTATCTGTCGGATGGGGATTCCTTATAATGGTTATAAGGGAGGTGGACCGCACCTTCACTGCCTGCGTCACACTTTTTGTGTACATAGTCTTGAAAAGATGCTTCGGGAAAATGTTCCTCACGGGGTAGCGCTCCAACTGCTAAGTGCATACATGGGACACCGTTCCCTTTCAGCTACAGGACGATATCTGCAACTGACAGCAGAGGCATTTCCTGACCTGATGGAAAAAATCGAAAATATATATGGGGATATTTTCCCTAAATTTGAACCGACAAAGGAGATAAAGATGCCTTATGAAGATGACTGATTTTGCTGTGCTGGTCAATAAATTTATCATGGACTATCTGACTTCTGCCAGGAACATGAGCCCCAATACGATTCTTTCTTACAGGGATGCCATTGTATTACTGCTCACTTTTATGACGCAGGTTTATGGGATAAAACCAGAAAGACTTGAGATTACCGATATAGATGCAGACAGAGTTGAAAAGTTTCTTGACTGGCTTGAATCCGAAAGAACCAGTAGTGTTGCTACGAGCAATGTAAGGCTTGCAGCCGTACATTCACTGTTCAGGTACATATGCAGCCAGAAACCAGAATTAATACTTCATTCCCAGAGGATACTATCCATACCATTAAAGAAAAATGCTCAACCGGAAGTGAAGTATCTGGATACGCTCCAAACCGAAAAACTGCTTGCCGCCCCAGACGCATCGACTAAGAAGGGCAAAAGGGATTTGGCTCTATTATGCATACTTTATGACAGTGGATGCAGGGTACAGGAACTGGCTGACATCAGGGTAAGGGATGTACGTTTTACTGTACCGCCTCAGGTAACACTTACAGGAAAGGGGAGAAAAACCCGGACTGTACCACTTATGAAAGAGACAGCAGCTATACTGAAGAATTATATAGTCTGTTATGGTCTGGATGTCGCGGGCAAAGCAGATACGCCACTGTTTTTC
>JAFUPY010000078.1 GCA_017472565.1 Eubacterium sp. | reverse complement strand
TAGTTGTAGATGCGTTCTGCAATCTTGTCAAATCCCTGTCCTCTCTGTGGTGTTACACTTACTTCGATCAGGGCAGACACCTTTTCCTCGGATGTTTTTTCCCAGTTGATCAGGGTGTGATAACCGCAGATTACATGCTCTGCTTCCATCTGTGCCATTTCATTTGCAATGGCAACTTCGTCTTCGCCTAAAATCACTGCAAGTTCAGCCAGATCAATGCGGCTGTTCTTTTCTATAAATGTTAAAATCTTTTCTCTCATTGATACAGCATCCTTTCTAACCTAATACTTTATAGAGCTCATCTGCCTTAGGCGGCTCTAAAAATCTGCGTTCTTCTCCATTGACAAGCACACGGTCGTTGCCCTCTGTGGCTTTGCCCACCACAACAGCGTGGATACCTGCCGCCTCCAGATCCTTTACTACCTGATTGCCGTCTGGCGCCGCCATCAGCATACTGCCGCTGGAAATCAGTTCGTATGGATTGATCCCGAAAAATTCACAGACTTCTACCGATTCCTGTCGAATCGGAATTTTCTTAACGTCTATTTCAAGTCCGACACCAGATGCCTCTGCCATTTCCCAAAAAGCACCGAAAATACCGCCTTCTGTCACATCGTGCATTGCACTGACGCCAGACTTAACGGCGATTGCGGCCTCGGAGACAACAGACAGATACTGATCCATCTCTTTTGCTGTCTCGATAATGGCGCGAGGATAGCGTGTGGACAGTTCTTCCTCTTTTTCTTTGGCCAGAATGGAAGTCCCTTCAATGGCAATCCATTTGGTGACAATAATGTCATCCCCCGGCTTTGCCCCGCCTGTGGAGATCATCTGTCCCTTTTTTACCTTGCCAATCCCTGTCACGGTCAGAATCGGCTGGTTGACTGCTCGGGTCACTTCGGTATGTCCGCCCATGACCTGAACATTGTATTTGGCGCACTCTGCATCAATCTGCTGCATCATGCCACGGATCTGAGACTCTTTGATGGATGTTGGCAAAAGGGCGGTCAAAAGAACCCCTACAGGTTCCGCCCCTGCACTTGCCAGATCATTTAAGGTAACCATCATGCCCACTTTTCCAATGTCCTGTGTGGTGCCTGTGATTGGATCGGTAGAGACAACAAACATCTCATCCTCCGCCAGCATCATGGCCGCGCAGTCTTCCCCAACCCCTGCTCCCTGCAGGATTTCTGGTCGTTTCGTATGTAATTGTTTAAATACAGAACGTACTAGCACGTTCTCTGGTAATTTTCCTATCTTCATACGATAAATCTCTTTTCAACATTTTTCGCTCACTAAAAATGTTGAGGCTATCTACATTGAGACAGCCTCTTTGCCGTATTATATAACCTGTTGATTACAATTTGTTTTCTGCACTTACTGTGCCGGTGTGGTTGCTGCAGGATCTGTTGTTGTACCAGTTCCTTCTGTTGTTGTGCCACCTTCTGTTGTGCCACCCGCTGCCGGATCCCCTGGTGTTGTGGTGTCGGCTGGAGGTGTTACAGTTGCATTCTTCCACTGTGCAGCTGCCGCCTGTACCGTTGCCAGATCCTTGGATGCGATTGCTGCATTCATGGCTGCTGTTGCTTCCGGAACTGCAGATGCAGTACCTACTTCGTAGATTGCCGGAGAAGCCATGTAAGAACTTGTATTAAATACTTCTTTGCTTTCCTGTTTGCCGTCTACCGTTACAACCTTATAAAGTTTTGCTGTTTTACCAACATGGGCACTCTGTACTTTTGAGATTGTACCAACTGGAGCACTTGTTGCCTTGAACTGCACGCCAGCATCTTTGGTGCTTGTTGTTTCACTTACGAAGGATACTTCACGGTTGGATGGTCTTGTTTCATCACCGTAAATCTTGAATGTAAGCGTACCGCCGCTTGTATATCCTTCGATATAAATTGGAGCGTCGTAATTATTTTTAAACTTCAGGTTCTTGTAAGTACCGGCAATGGCTGCGTCTGCAGATGCAGGTACGTAAGTTACGATCATGGAGTGCGCCCAACGCTCTGTTACTTCTAATTCTGCACGAATAACCGCATTATATAAGGTCGTAGAAACCTGACAAACGCCACCGCCGTATGTCTGTACTGTTGTTCCGTTTTCATAGGAACCAGCCAGCGCATAGCCGTTTTCCGCATTCATAGGATTGATAGCGGTATATACAGAAAATTCTTCTCCCGGATAAAGCACTGCACCGTCAATCAGACTGGTTGCGTTTCTTACGTTCTGCTTACGTCCGGATGCAGAGCTGCTGAAATCTGTGCTGTAAGACCCAAGTACATCCTGCACCTTCGCCAATTCTTCCGGAGAACCCTTTGGTTCAGAAACCTGACAAGGAAGTTCTACCACTGGCGCATCTGTCCAGCCAGTTGCAAAATAGGTATTGATCGCATCCACACATTCCTCTTCCACAAGAACAACACCAGCAGTACCGCCGGTAACTGTGAATCCGCCGTTTTCTCTCTTCAGACCGTAATCAACCGCTTCGTTGTTCAGCGCTTCCTTATTTGCCTGAATGAATTCGTTGGCTTTTGTTTCATCCGCTGTTAACACAAGCGGAAGCACGATATCATGGTCTTCCAGATCCTTTTTAATCTTATAACGGTCGATCAGATTGCCTGTCTTGCCCAGGGTTACAGCCTCTGTGATACGCTCATCCTCTTCTGCCCATGTCATACCAAGACCCGCCACTGTTGACTCAACAGAATATTCTCCTGCTTTCAATGTGACAACATCGTCTGCAAGATCCGCAACATAATCTTCCAATGCATCTCTTGCTTCGTCCTCAGTCATACCACCAACTGCAACTTCGCCAATGTAAACGCGATCCGCAATTGTATAATCTTCTGCTTCATCTGCCTGTACCGCCGTACCCGCGCCAATACCGATGATCACGCCAAGGGCTAATACAGGTAATAAGTATTTTAATTTACGCATAATGTTTGAAACCTCTCTCATTTGCTTTTGTGCTTGATTTCAATAAGTATCACGAACCGGAACGCTCCGATTCCAAAAAATCTTTACAGATTATTGTAACACACTTTTCCCTATTAAACAAGTAATGCTGATAATACCGTTGTTAGAACCATTGCAATAATAATTACAATTACGATCACGGATGCGATCAAACGTTTCTTTTTTGACTTCTTATACATAATAACTCCTTTGTGGACTACGCCCGAACCTGTTTGTTCATTCCGTTTTCTATTCTCCCGTAATTGAACAAAATCTTATCTATCATACGAGATGCTTCGCTCCTGGTCAGAGCGTCTATCTCTATGTCAGCCTTTATTTTATGATATGAGAGCAATTCTATCAAGTCTCTTTTTTGCGCAGGTGTGGCAGGTCCCTGTCTTTTTGCCTTGTATTGCAGTGGTTTTGGCAAAAAAATCTCCGGTTCAGTCTCTCCAAACTCCTGCCATAAGCATTCCAGTAACTGTGCTGTCATCAGCGCATCCGCCAATGCCCGGTGTTCCTGCATCTGTCCAATCTGATAATGGCGGCACATGGCTTCCAGCTTTTTTGATTCCAGATCAGGAAAACATTTCCTGGAAATCTTTAAAGTATCAACCGCCGCCTTTTCATAAGGGATCCTATGGTTGGCCGCACACTGTTTTAAAAAGCTGTAATCAAACATAATATTATGACCCACCAATGGCAATTCCCCCACAAAAGCAATCAGCCTCCGCAGCGCATCCACATCTTCCGGGGCATCTGCTACCATCTCCTGGGTGATCCCGGTCAATTCTGTCACCACCTGGGACAGGGTGCGATGAGGATTGACAAATGTCTGGAACGTGTCTGTCACGTTATGGTCAATCACTTTTACCGCACCAATTTCCAGCATGCGGTCTGTTTTGGCCTGCAATCCGGTCATTTCCAGATCAATTGCCACATAAGCTTCCAACATAATCCTTTCCTCACATCTTTCCCATCTTTCTCGCAGCAGTATTTACACTTCTCAGGCTGTCACGCTTTCTGTTTTTCACAGGCAAGACTGTCAGTCAGTACAAAAACCGCTGCCTCATTGGTCATCACATCCCGGTTTTCATAGTCAAACAGAACCCAGGCGCCCGGGTCGCCCACCTTGGAAGGTGCGCGATCATGAGTCGATACCATTCTGGCTTTTGCAAACAATCCTGGTTCCTGTAAAAAATCTGCCGTAAAATATTCCAGATGACAATATTTTTTATCCTTATCCTTGGAGCGCAGGAAACGAAGCTGTGCTTTTTTGTCAATCTCAGCCTCTCCTGCCAACCAGGTTGGACGACTTTTTACATTTTCGCGGGCGTACAGGTCAAAAGTCAGCGCCTGCAGATACAGTTCTTTGCGAGTCGGGTCTACAGAGAGAGCAAATTCCAGGAAAATCTCACTTCGTCTCATACGGCTGTAATTCTGCCCCCGATATCCCTGCTTCTGGTAAAAAAGCCCAAGCTGCCAATATAACGAAAAAGGACTTTCAAACACCTGCTCCAGCAGCGCAAGGCTGCGAACGAACTGCCCGCTGTTATAGTGAAGTTCCAGTACTTCTTCTACTAATTTTAAGTGGAGGATTTCTTCATAGGAAATCCAATTGGTTGCCATCACTTCATATGGTGGCTTTCTTCTATATGATAAACCATATTCTTTTGCATGTGCAAACATGTACGAACCTTTCAGCACCTTCAAAAATCCCAGCTGCAGCTGCTGTGGCCGCATGCGATACACCACATCAAAAGAATGTTTGAAACTTTCGAAATCTTCATATGGCAGCCCTGCGATCAGATCCAGATGCTGGTGAATGTTTTTTCCTTCCCACACCTGTGCCACTCTGTTTTCCAACTGGGCAAGATCCATGCTTCGATGAATCTCCTGAATGGTTTTCCCATTCACTGTCTGCACTCCGATCTCAAACTGAATCAGTCCCGGACGCATAGTTTTGACCAGGTCAATTTCTTCCTGGGTCAACAGATCCGCAGAGATCTCAAAATGAAAATTGGTAATCCCATTGTCATGTTCTGCCAGATACTGCCAGATTGCCATGGCGTGATCATGCTTACAGTTAAAGGTTCTGTCCACGAACTTTACCTGTGGTACCGCCTGATCCATAAAAAACTGCAGTTCGGGAAGTACCAATTCCAAACTTCTGAATCGCAGTTTCTTATCTACAGAGGACAGGCAGTAACTGCAGGAATACGGACAGCCTCTGCTGGATTCATAATAAATGATACGATTGGCAAAATCGGCAATCTCATCATAACAAAATGGGATTTCATCCAGATCCATCAGCGATCGCATCGGTGTATGACAGATTTCGCCGGTTTCCTTTCGATATGCAATCCCGAAAATCTGATCCAGGGACACCGCTGCCCCGCTTTCTCCTGCGCAGTTCTGATCGCCAGCCTCTGTCCGGTTGTCAGCGCCAGCCTGTTCATAATATTGGCACAGTTTCAGAAATGTTGCTTCTCCTTCTCCGATTAGAATGCCGGTAATTGCCGGATTGTCCCGCAAAAAGGCCGAAGTCTCAAATGAAACCTCCGGCCCTCCAACCCAAATCGGTACTTCCGGGCAAATTCGATGAAATTCTTCTGCCAGTTCTTTCACATACTCGATGTTCCAGATATAACAGGAGAACGCCAACACGTCCGGCTTTCTTCTATATAATTGTTCCAATATAGCATCCAACTGATGATTGATAGTGTATTCAGCCAGATCCACAGATACGCCATGCTTTTTTGCATAGCTTTTCAAGCTGTACACCGCCAGATTGGAGTGAATGTATTTTGCATTGATCGCTGTCAGTAAAATGCGCATCGTACCTTTCCCTTTGCTTACTTCTTCGCTTTTGCTTCCTTTTCTCTGATTTCCAAAGCACGGACTCTGGCTGCTTTGCCCGCTTCTACCGCAGTGGAAGTATAGATGTCTGCACCAATTCGCTTGGCATAACGTTCTGTCACCGGCGCACCGCCGATCATCACTGTATATTTATCCCGCAGGCGCTTATTTTCCAGCAGCTTGATCAGACCCTGAATCTGTGGCATCGTAGTTGTCAGCATGGCAGAGACGCAGATAATATCTGCATTTACTTCCTCTGCTTTTTTAATAATCGCATCCGCTGCTATATCACAACCCATGTTATACACCTTCAGTCCATAGTTGCGAAGCATCATACACACAAGATTCAATCCAATGTCATGCACATCCCCTTTGATAGTGGCTGCCACAACAGTTCCCACCGGATTCACCGAGTCTTTGCCAAAATGTTCTTCCAGCAATACCGTCGCCACATTCATCGCTCTGGAGGTAAGAATGACCTCGGGTACAAAGCTGGTGCTGGCAGTAAAGGACTCTGTGATTTTTCCCATGGCAAACAATAGACACTCATTTACAATGGTATCTGCATTCAACCCAAACTCAATGGCCTCCTGCACATATTTTTTTGTTTCTTTTGACTTACCATTTTCCACGGCCTGCTGCAGATTCTGCAGCACTTCCATCTTTGCAGTTTCCATGGGAATCCCTTTCTTTCCATTTCAATATCTTTTTCTGATACTTACATTATTCAAAAAACATATAATCTGTATAAAACTGGATAAAATCCTTGTCTGTGGAAAGTGCTACCTCTGCGCATTCTTCCATCATTTTATTTATTCTTTCCTGGGCATCCGCTTCCATTAAGAACTTGCCCGCACCGCCAAGTGAGCTGTTGCCCACAGCCTCAATCTTATCCCGCAGTTCCTCTGGAATCAGACCAATACCAATGGTCTTTTCCAAATCGATACGATATCCAAAACCGCCTGCAAGGAATACTTTTTCAATGTCATCGTAGGTAACCCCATAGCGGAGCAGTAAGGTTTCAAGCCCTGCTCTCACTGCGGATTTTGCCAACTGGATTTCCCGGATATCCTGCTGGGTAAAGCTGATCGGTTCTCCTTCTGGTGTTTTTGCCAGTTCAAAACCATCGTCAAAATACTCGTCATCCAGTACACCGGTTTCATCGATCAACTCGTCCTGTAACAGTTCATATACGGTTTCCAATACACCAGTACCGCACAGCCCAACTGGAGGTCTGTCTCCAATAGTTTCCAATGTCACCTTGCCATTTTCAATAGTTACACCGCTGATCGCACCCTTAACCGCGCCCATACCGCAGGAAATATTACCGCCTTCAAAGGCTGGTCCTGCAGCGGTGGAAGTTACCATGTAATTGCCGGCTTTTCCAATTGCCATTTCCCCGTTCGTTCCCAGGTCGAGAAGCAAACATGGACCTTCTGTCTGATCCATATTACAGGAAAGCATACCCGCAGAAATATCTGCGCCGACAAAAGTAGAAATCCCTGGCAGCAGAACGATTTTCGCCTGTTCAAATCCTGTTTCTTCCTTTGCAGCACCTGCAAACAGTTCTGCAAATGTCACATGGATTGTTCCAATATTCACCGGAGTAAATGGAAATACGCCCAGAGATTCACAGGAATATCCCATGAGCAGATGTCCCATTGTAGTATTTCCTGCAATCGCAATTCTATCTACCAAAGAAGGGGAGATACCTTCTTCCTTTACTACCTCTGTGATTCCATCTAACAGGTCGTTCTGGATGGATTCTCTCAATTCCGGTCCCTTTCCATCCACAGATGCCTGGATTCTGGAAATTACATCAGCGCCATAGGCACGCTGTCTGTTGATGGTGGTATGTGTTCTGCACACTTCCTTGCTTGTTTTACCGATCAGATTGATCGCGATTGTTGTTGTGCCGATATCGATTGCAATATCATACGCATCCTCTGTAATATCATCCACATGCTTTTTCTGATCCTGATAATCAGACACGATGGCAAAATCAGACTCATCATCGGACGCAACCTCCACTAAGCAATCCGCCTCCGGATAAGACAGACAGGACAGGCGCCAGCCATCTTCCAATTCTTCTTTGGAAAGACATACTTCATCATCTGCAGTGATCGGTGTTGGGTGTTCCATAAAACGCACCTTACACTTCCCACACTTTCCTGCGCCGCCACATGCCGCACTGATATACACACCGTTTTTTACCAATAACTGAAGCAATGATTCCCCTGCTTCTGCTGCAATTTTTGTTGTTTCCCCATTACGAAATACGCTTACGATAAACGCTCCCATGTCCTTATCTCCTTTGCCAATCTTTTTCTTATCGATACTCTGCTTCGTACGTTTGATTCAGATACGCAACTGCTTCCTTCAACCCTTCATTGCTGAATGCAAATTCCGCCCTCTGTTTCAATTCCTCTGCGGTTGTAGCATAATTATACGGTCCAGGCCAGATTGTTACTTGTAAATTCTTTTTATCTTCTTCCTCTTTTTTTGCAATTCGATATCGCATTCTGTGATAACTGCCGCTAAACTGCTCTTTTTTATAGAAATTAATGTTAAAAACATCCGTATCTTTGATCATGCGCCAATCCCTTCTCCCATTTCTGCCGAAACTCCCTTTCCAAATTAATTTTGGGCAAGCAAAAATTTTTACTTTTTATAAAAATTTGTAATTCTTTTTCCATACTACCATTAATTCGCAAAAAACCAACCTGTTTTTTATGATTTTCGAATATTTTTACACTCCACCTAAAAATAGTCCCTTTTTTCTTTTAAAAAAGTTTCCTTTTCGGCTTTTAATAGGCAAAAAAAATTTTACTTTTCTAAAAAAAATACCTTTTCCTTCTTTTTGATACGCTATACTAGATTCAGCAAGAAAAAATCCGAAAAGGAATTACACGCAAGGAGGAGAAAAAAGATGGCAGATATCAAAGAAATTTGCGAATTTTTACAGAAAGGTCGCGCAAAAAACGTTAAAGCACTTGTAACAGAAGCATTAGAAGAAGGTCAGGATCCAAAAGCGATTTTAAATGACGGCTTACTTGCTGGTATGATGATCGTTGGTGAAAAATTCAAAAACAACGAAGTATTCGTTCCAGAAGTTTTAGTTGCAGCTCGTGCGTTAAACGCAGGTCTTACAATTCTTGAACCAAAATTAGTAGAAGTTGGTAACGAACCAGTTGGTAAAATCGTTATCGGTACAATCAAAGGTGACTTACATGACATCGGTAAAAACCTTGTTGCTATGATGATGAAAGGTGTTGGCTTCGAAGTTATCGACCTCGGTGTTGACGTAGAACCAGATACATTTATCGCAAAAGCTGAAGAAGTTGGTGCAGACGTTATCTGTATCTCTGCATTATTAACAACAACAATGCCAGGTATGCAGGCTACAATCGATGCATTAAAAGAACGCGGACTTCGCGACAAATACATCGTTATGGTTGGTGGTGCTCCAGTTAACCAGAGCTTTGCAGATCAGATCGGCGCTGACTACTATACACCAGACGCAGCTACAGCAGCAGAAGTTGCTAAAAAAGCAGTTGAAAGCAAATAATTTATAATCATACATAAAAAAATCGGTTCCATTTGATCGGAACCGATTTTTTTATTGTCATTTTTTATTTAGAAGTGGTACTTCTGCTGGAACTCAGCAACTTTAGCTTTAAAAGCGTCTGTACTCTTTGGTTCCACAGATTCATAGTATGTGTGTTCAGAAATACTGCTGTCATTTAACTGCAGCTCGTAAATCGCAATATTGGAACAGTGGTCAGAAATACGTTCCATATGCGTTGTGATATCTGATAAGAGCATACCCATGTCGATAGAACACTGTCCGCTTCTGAGACGTTTTACATGGTTTCTGTTCGTTGCCTTATTCAAATCATCGATAACTTCTTCCAGTGGTTCTACGGACATTGCCATACCCACGTCATTCTTTGTATAAGCAGTTACCGCACGTTCCATAATATCTTTTACGGCATGACTGTATGTTGTCAACTCATCCATACCTTCTGGTGAGAATTTGGAACCAGACTTACTCATTTCTCTTGTCAGCTCACCGATGTTGATGGTAAGGTCACAGATACGCTCAAAGTCTGTGATACTGTGCTGCAGGAAGTTGATTTCCTGACCGCCCTTCACACCCACATTGGCACCGCTTAACTTGCTCAGGTAGGCAGACAGCTTGTCCGCATACATATCGGATGTATTTTCCATATCTTCCAAATCTTTGAACTTCTCATCGTCATATTCAAAGATCATATCCATCGCCTTATCTACAGACTGTTTTGCAATACCAGCCAGTTCCATCGTAAGCTCTTTTACGTGCGGAAGCACAAATGCAGGATTGGATAAGTGTCTGTCGTTAAGCATGTTGAAACGGGATGCTTTTTCCAGCATTTTCTTTTCTTCGTTGGATTCTGGCAATGTAAGGTATGCCAGTTTTTCCAGTCCTTTTGTGAAAGGAAGCAGAATACAGGTTGTAAAAATATTGAAGATACTGTGAATTAACGCAATACCTGCTGGTCCTATAATATCATTTGCAAATGGGAATCCCACAAACGCGTTGATACTGAAGTACAATGCCAGGAACACTATCGTACCTATAATATTGAAGTACAGATGCACGATTGCTGTACGTTTTGCACTTCTGTTACCACTGATACAAGCAATAACTGCAGTTACACATGTACCGATATTCTGACCCATGATGATCGGAATAACAGAACCGTATGTGAAACAGCCGGTTACACACAATGCCTGCAGGATACCAACGGATGCAGAAGAACTCTGAATAACAGCTGTAATAACTGCACCAACAACAATACCCATCAATGGATTTTCAAAGATTGTCAGAATCTGTGTAAATTCTGGTACATCTTTTAATGGCGCCACTGCATCACTCATTGCCTGCATACCAAACATCAGAACCGTGAATCCAAGCAGAATTTCACCAACATCTTTTTTGATGCTGTTCTTGCCGCCTAAATATAATAAAATACCAATTACTGCAAGGATTGGTGAGAAGTGAGCTGGCTTCAGCATCTGAATTGCAATGTTTCCACTGTCAATGCCAGTCAAACTTAACAACCAGGCGGTAACGGTTGTACCAATGTTGGCACCCATGATCAGACCGATTGCCTGAGACAACTTCATAATGCCTGAGTTAACGAAACCTACAACCATTACTGTTGTTGCTGATGAGGACTGAATAATCGCTGTTACCCCGGCACCCACACCAACTGCTGCAAATTTGTTTGATGTTAATTTTTCAAGAATCTGTTCCAGACGTCCACCGCCTGCTCTTTCCAAGCCACCGCCCATTACGTTCATACCGAACAAGAACATGCAGAGGCCGCCAATCAAGGCCAAAATTCCAAATATATCCATGTAAATCTCCTCTCTTTGGATATCTCTCCCAAAAACTCCAAAGGGCGCAACTCGGTTGCTCCCATTTCACATTATCGGACAAAAAACCGTTTGTCAACAACTTGTTAAAGTTTTTTATAATCTAATTTTTGAATGTTAAATCTATGTTAAACCCAGGCAAAACAGTGGAAAAAAACACAGGTCTTTTAACCAGTCTTGACAAATTTCCGTTTAAAAACGAATAGTATTTGGCAAATCCGATTTTCAGCGGTATAATGATTTTGTGTGGGAATAAAACAAATTTTCCCGCAGAAAAGAGAGATGGTATATGATTCAAAGAAACAAAAAAACGGTAGACGAGCGACTTGCAGAAAGCTTTAAGGAGCTGTCCTGCCAGATGCCGGTGGAAAAAATCACAATCAAACAGATTACCGACAAGGCAGGCGTAATTCGCCCAACCTTCTACAACCATTTTGAGGATAAATACAACCTGTTGGAATGGATTCTGATTACAGATATCGTAAATCCTGCCATGCCGCTTCTGAACGCAGGCATGATCAAGGAGGCATTGATTCTGATTTTCCATAACATGCAAAAGGATAAGAACTTCTACATCCACATCAGCAAGCTGGAAGGGCAGAACTCCTTCCGCAGCATGGTAGAACAGGGGATTGCACTGGTGCTTTGCAGTATGCTGGTGGATCGTATGGGTACCAAAAAACCGATCAACCGTTGGCTCACAGCAGAACATATTTCTGAATTCTACACCCAGTCCATCATTTATATCCTGATGTCCTGGATTCAGGATGGTATGAAGATTCCACCAGAAGAACTGGCGGAGGTATTCGACTTTATCAGTTCCCGTTCTCTGGCCGACGTACTGGAGGATATGTGGACGGTACCGATGAAATAACATTGATTCTATATTAGTTTTTGGAGGTTCCTATGTGGTATTTAATCATAATTGCAATCGCCATCGTCGCAATATTGCTTATCAAGAACAAGACGCCCGGATCCGCATCTAAAGGTGGGGAAGACTTGGGGACTGCAAAAAATCCTGCCCAGGGAAAAACAATTCCTGCCACCGTAGTCCGCAAGGATATCTGCACTCCTTCTCAGAAGGACTCTCAGCCAACCTTTTATTATACTTCTACTCAAAACAAACCCCAAACTGCAAAAGTTTATGGGATATTGCATTTTGAATTAGACAACAAAAAGAGAAAAAGTTTTTATGTTTCAAAAAAAGATTTCCGTGCTGTATCCGAGGGTTTTCACGGAAACCTTACCTTTCTAGGAAATCATTTTATTAAATTTGATCCAGATACAGAAATCTTAATGGAATCAGAATAGATGAAAAGGAAATGCAGGTGCCAATCGACACCTGCATTTCCTTTTCATTGCTTATATTTCATTAAGGGGGCACAGAAAAAATTATTTTTCTGATTTCTTTGGAATACTTCGTCTCGGTGACAACAGCTGGAATCCGGTCTTTTCATACAGAGTACCCATGATGCCAGATGGCGCAACCAAAATAACTACAATCGCGATAATACCAAGAACGATCATTGACATACCTGGGAAATTGTACATAATCTGTGTAATTACTACATAGAGAATTGCACCAACAATAGGTCCTTCCATTGTTCCAAGGCCACCGATGATTACAATAAATGTCATAGCAATTGTCCAGTTGATGCTAAAGCCTGTATCTGGTTTGATATAACCCTGATACATATACATAATACCACCAATCAAACCTGTCATAAAACAAGAAATAACATAGCAAGTTAACTTTGTTTTATAAATATTAATACCCATAACTTCTGCTGCGCTTACATTATCACGAATCGCCATAAGAGCCAAACCTGTTTTTGTTCGAAGCAGACGGTATACCACCAATACAGAAACCACGCCCATAATTAAGGTAGTAAAGTAAAGTTGTTCTTTACTCATGCTGTATACAGTTTTAATACCCCAGTCTTTTGCATATCCAACAAATTTCCAGTTAGAGAAGAAGATAATCAAAGCTTCTGCAATAATCCAGCTTCCAATGGCAAAATATACACCGCTCATCTTGAAGATAGCTGGAGACACTGCCAAACCAAACAGTGCACAAAGAATTGCACCCATAAACACCGCCAGATAAATATTTACCCCATAATTTACAGAAAGAATTGTCAGAGAATAACCGCCAATACCAATAAATGCCTGCATACCAAGGGATAACATTCCGGCATATCCACCCATCAGGTTCCACATCTGTCCCATTGCCATATAAATTAAAATCAATGTGAGAATAGATGTCATGTAAGAAGACCCAACAAATGGGAAAGCAATTAATACAACAGCAAGCACAATCAAAATAATTGGCTTAACAAATTTCTTTTTATTGTTCATTTTCACTCTCTCCTTACATTATTTTCTAGGACCAGATGCAAACAATCCATTTGGTCTAAGTGCCAGGATTACTAACAACACAACGTAAGCAACCAACATCTGTACACCGGAACCGAAGAAATGTCCACCTAATAACTGGGCAAGGCCTAATACAATACCACCTGCAAGCGTACCAATCAGGCTTCCCATACCACCAATAACAACTACGCCAAAGGCAAGAATCAGGTACTGTGTGCCTGATGATGGAAAGAATACAAATGTAGAACCTACCAATGTTCCAGCAATTGCTGTAATACCCATACAGATTACCATTGCTGCTGCATATGCCAACTTGGTATTAACACCCATCAGCTCAGCTGCCATCGCATCATCAGATGTTGCTCTGATAGAACGACCAAAGTTTGTTTTCTGCATAACTACACTCAGCGCTACGATAATAACTACAGCAATAATAAAACTTGTTAAGTAACTTGCTGAGATAGAAAGTGCATCTGTTGTAATAACATTTTTAGAAGCTAACTCATTTGGGATACTGCGGTTGTCTGCACCAAAAATCTTTAACATCAGGTTTGCAAGGAAAATAGAAACCCCAAATGTTACAAGAAGCGCAGGTGCCTCCCCTTTATCCATAACTTTATTTACCAAGAAGTTCTGAATAACAAATCCCAATACACACATTACAATAACAGAAATAACAGTTGCACCAATCAAAGGAATACCCGCTTGAACTGTCATTACAAACGTAATGTATGTTCCTAAAATCATCAAATCGCCATGTGCCAAATTGGTAAGTTTCATAATACCAAATACCAGGGACATACCGATACCAATCATCGAATATAATCCACCAAGGAGAATACCCGTAATAATACACTGTAGCATGTTTAATCTCTCCTTTGCTTAATACTAATGTGCAAACTTATTCATACCGAAATATGCATCATTTACTTCTTCTACAGACAAGTCTTTGGATTTACCTTCCATTACAACTCGCCCTTCCAGAATTACATACGCATAATCAGAATTTTTCAAACTACGGTTAACATCCTGTTCAACAATCAGCAGTGTAATACCCTGTGCAGAAATTTCTTTTAGTTTATCGTAAATATCATTGATAACTACTGGTGCAAGGCCAAGGGAAATTTCATCACAAAGCAAAATCTTAGGCTGTGTCATGATTCCGCGTCCAATTGCTAACATCTGTCTCTGTCCACCAGAGAGAAATGTTGACAGCTGATTCTGTTTTTCTTCCAGAATTGGAAACAGCTTGTAAACACTTTTCAGTCTTTCTGCGCGTTCACTTGCCTTAGCCATGTAGGCTCCCATCAGCAAATTATCTTTTACTGTCATTCTTTCAAAACAATGGCTTCCTTCTGGCGCCATACTTAACCCTACTTTTGCAATCTTGCTTGGTTTCCAGCCAGAAATATCTTTTCCGTCAAAAACAATCTGACCCTTTGATGGTTTATTTAATCCGCAGATTGTGTTCATGATAGTAGATTTTCCAGCACCATTAGCGCCGATCAGGGATACAATAGAACCCGGTTCTACATTCAGGGAAACATCTTGCAGAGCCAGGAAGTCTCCATAACGCACATCGATATTTTTCACTTCTAACAGACTCATTATTCGTCCCCTCCTCCCATATATACTTGGCTTACTTCTTTAGAGTTCATAACATCCAAAGGTTTGCCGCAAACAACATCCACACCGTCAGCCAGGAGCAGAACTCGATCTGTTCCTTCTAACATAGTTCGAATGATATGTTCAATCCAAATTACACTTATTCCCTGTTTTTTTACTGCTTTTACAAGATCAATAATCAATCCAACTTCTGACTCCGTTAAACCACCGCCAACTTCATCCAGAAGAAGAATCTTTGGTTCTGTTGCCAGCGCACGTCCAATCTCCAAACGTTTACGGTCAAGCAGACCTAATTTGCCGGCAAAAAGTCCTAATTTATCAGAAAGTCCAATTGTTTCTGCTACTTCTAATGCTTTCTCTTTTGCTTGTTTTTCTGTCATTCCAGCGCCGAACACACCACCTACCATGATATTTTCAAACACTGTCATTTTTTCAAATGGTCTTGGAACCTGGAATGTTCGTCCAATACCACCATGGCAACGCTGTGTGCTGTTTTGGTCAGAAATCTCTTTTCCCTCAAACGCAATCGTTCCTTTTGTTGGTTTTAAGATACCTGTCAAAATATTCAGCATAACGGTTTTACCAGCACCATTTGGTCCAATTACACCTAAAACTTCTCCTTTTTCAAGTTCGAAATTTACAGATTTAAGTACATGATTGCTGCCAAAAGAAATTCCAAGATCATTTACACTTAAAATTGCACTCAAAATCCCTTACCTCCTAAAAAATGAGACCGCCACCAAAAGATGATCCTCTAGTGACGGTCCACCATAAACACTTAATGATAAACTCCCCTCAATCTTTCGATTATTTTAAGAGTTTGATTTCTGCTGTTACAGGTGCATCTGGAACCTGTGTATTTGCGATGATTTCCTGTGTCCATCCACCATTTTCATAAATCCACTGTCCTGTAATCAATGGCTGGATAGATACATGTTCTTCATTGTAGCTGATGTGTCCGATTACGGAATCAAAATCTGTTGCAGCTGCAGCAGCAACAATATCTGCTGCTGAGGATGTACCTGCACGAGATAATACATTGTAAAGAATTTCAATATTCGCATAATCGTAACCTGCTGTTGCAGGAGCATAAGTGTCACCTGTTAATTCCATCCAAACATCGCCAATTTCTGCACTTGTCTGTCCAGAGAGAGAAGAAGAGAATGGATGATTTGGTGTCCACCATACTTCAGAAACAACACCATCACCTACGCCATTTGCTCCTACTGCATCAACGTCTGCTGCAAACAGAGTTGCTTTCGCTACAGTACAAACTTTTGGCATATAACCACTAGATTTCAGCTGTGAATAGAATGTTGCAAAGTCAGGTGTTACCATAACACCGCAAACGATATCACAGTTTTCTGCTTTGATTGTGTTGATAATAGATGTATAATCTGTAGCACCAGATGTGTAAGCGCCTGGATCAACTACTGTATAGCCATTTGCTGCTGCGAATTCTTTAATCGCACCAGATAATTCCTGACCTTCTACATCATTCGCATACATAAGACCAATTTTTTTGTTGTTGTCCGGAACCATATCCCATGCATCTTTGAAACTGTTCAACTCATTTTCTGTGTTGAAACCAGCATGGAAACAATATTCATATGGTCCTTCCGCTGCCCAAGCATCGTCTGGTGTATCAACAGACAGACATGGAACGCCAGCTCTTTCACAAGCTGCTGCAACTGGAATTGTTGTGTCGTTTGTGTGAGATGTAATCATCACATCTACGCCATTGCTTTCGATTAATTTTGTTGCTGCTTCAGATGCTTTTGTAGGATCTGATTCAGAATCAGCGTATACGATTTCGATTTTCTTTGTAGTTCCATCGATTTCGATACCGCCTTTGTCATTGTTAATCTGATCAATGGCATAGTTTCTCATTTCCTGTCCGCCATGACCAAATGCTGCCAGGGAACCTGTCAGTGGAATTACGCAGCCAACAACAATTGTATCACCGTCAGATGCTTCTTTTCCGCCTGCTGCGTTGCCACCTCCATCGCCCGAACCACAGGCAGCTAAAGATGCAACCATTGCAGTTGCGCACACCAGTGCTAATAAGCGTGCTAATCTTTTTTTCATATAAAAGCCCTCCATTTTTCTTTTGACAAGCGTATATTTTTACTCTTGCCAGGATGTTTTTATTGTAGTCTTCCTAAAAAGAAATAAAAATATGAATAAATTCTGATTTTATTTGTATTTTTCGGATTTTCCTATATATTTCCTAACATATCCAACACTGTAAAATTTTCTTGTTACACAAAAAAAGACCTGTAACAGGCATTGCCTGTTACAGATCCTTTCTACATTTATACTATTTATTTTTCAAACTGAAGATACTGTTCACCTTCTTGAATAAATGTTTCTACATCAACTTCTCCTGCATATAACTTTTTCGTCAGATTTCTCCAATTGTTGGCTGCCTCTTGTGGCAGTTCCGCATACCAATATGCCGTCATTTTTTCTGCCTCTTCTATCATTTGGCGAAATTCCACTATCGGTTCCTCCAAATCCTCCGGCACGGCAATTTCATCATTTGTGATATTTAAATATCCGTATTCTGAAACATTGATTTCATTTACTGTTTTTGCGAAATCCAAGCAGATTTTCACTGCTTCTTCCGGATATTCTGAACGGGAGCTGACACACAGCCCCGGCGTTAACGTATGATTAATATCCATCATATACGTACTGTATATGTCATTGTATTCGTCATTGCAAGATGGAAATTGCATCGTATGAAAACTGCCCTCTGACATATTTTCCAGCAAGTAATAGACTATCGTCGACTGATGTGGGAACAATACCGCTTCTCCATCAATAAAGTTCTCTACAGCCTCTACTTCTCCTATTTCCATAAAACCAGAAGGAAATGCGTGAGAATCCACCAACTGGCGAACCCTATTTGCCGCTTCTATGAAAATCGGGTCTGAGAATGCTATTTCGCCTGACTTTAACTTATCATAAGCATATGGATCCATTCGGTTTACAATCATACAATACAGCAGTTCTCCCAACCAGGCATCTTTTTCACCCAAGTTAATTGCCGCATATCGCGTAGCATGAGATATATTGTAATCGTTGACATCTTGCACCAGTTGCAACAGTTCATCCCATGTCGTCGGTACCGTCAGTTCCATCTTATCGATCAACTCTTGATTGTAGTAGGTCACGGCATAAGCTTCCACTAAACATGGGATAATATAATTATTTCCATCCTTGTATGGCATAACATAGGATTCTTTATAATCGATATCAGAAGCCTGCAGATACTCCTGCACCGGGATACATTCCCCCGCATCAATCAGGTAATCCGGATATGTTCCTCCCCATACGAGAAAGATGTCTGGCATTTCCTTGCAAACCAATGCTACACGAAGTTTTCCCTTAATCTGTTCTGTTGAATAAAACTTGACATTCACATCATACCCATATTTTTCTGCCAGTTCATCCCACAAATCTACATAATGGTTTCCCGGCTCATTCATATCAAAGAAAACCCATATATCCAACTGCACGTTTTCTTTTTTTTCCAATGTCTGTATCTGGTCATTTGAAGTCTGACAGCCCGCACACAAACTGAGCAAAAAAATGATCACAAACAGAACTGATACCAGTCTTTTTAACATAGATGTTTTTGTATTCATAGTTTCTTCATTTCTTTCGTTATTGGTCAATGTTTTTCTTAACTCGCAATAGCAATCCGACAATGCAACTCTTGCTTTCTTACTATACACCACTTTCTTGTATTTTACAAAACTCTTTCTGTATTGTAAGATACATATGAGACACATTAATCAACGGAGACCGCTATGAAACAACAAAAAAACGAAGGCACCAATCCTTTTTCACGTATTTATAAACAAGTTTACACATCTGCTAGCTATAAGACCAGACTGGTCTTATCTTTTATGCTCATCGCTGTCCCACTGTTGATTATTTTATGTGGTATCTCTTTTTATTTTTTAAAGGCAAGCACAACGAATACTATCAAGCAGGAACAGGCCGGTGAATTGGAGCGGTTCAATACCCAGATGCAGTATATTATTTCCGACACAGAAAACATGTCACGAGAAATCATTTTTAACTACGACGTGCAGGAACTGTTAGAATCTGCTCACGCAGGTGATGCTTATCCCGAATATACAAATGTGGCTTATTATATCAATAACTATATTGCCAATCGTGACTTCGTAAAAAGCGTGGTTTTAATTGGTTCCGGTCATACTCTATACTCTACGGACAGAGCCTTTACAAATGATGCTGGCTATCAAAACATCTGTGCAAAATGGTGGTATTCTCAGGTCGTATATGACAATTCTTCCTACATTTGGTACCCTTATGCAACACTCACCACCCTCGAATATCAGCAAGTTCGTTTAGGAGAAAACACACATGCAACCAATACCTTAATGTTAATCCGACCAATTTACAGCATTAAAGACTATGTGACACCATTAGGTTATATCATGATTTATCTGGATGACAGCTATATCCAGAACGTATGGGACAGTGTTACCTGGGGAGATACCTCTAATATTTTTATGCTGGATGCCCAAAATGACATCTTAATCTATAACCATCAAGATACCGATTATTCTGATATTTTAGATACAATAGCACTCCCAGATGGCAGTATGATAACCAAATGGAAACATCATATCTATGTAGTTTCCGGCTCTGCCATGTCAACAAACAACTGGAAACTTTGTATGATAACTCCATTAAAGGAGGTAAATAAGAGCCTTAATATTCTTACTGTTGAACTACTGATTATTGTCTGTATCATCGTTTTTGTATTTATCTTCCTTGTCCGCTACAGTGCCAATGCAATGGCTCGGCCAATTACCAAGTTATCTGAAATCATGGATAGCTATCATGGCGAAGATTATCTTGCATCCCCTCCTCCAGACATGGAATCCTACAAAGACCGTACAGATGAAATCGGAAAAATGTATCGTTCCTATGAGCAATTAGAACATCGATTGGATATGTTAATTCAGGAAATCTATGTGAAAAATCTTGAAAAAAAAGATGCAGAACTTGCACTGTTACAAAGTCAGATCAATCCACACTTTTTATACAACACACTTGATTCTATCAATTGGCTCGCACTAGAAAATGACCAGGAAGAAATCAGCGAAATGATTCATGCCCTGTCAGATACTTTCCGATTGAGTCTGATGAAAAACAACAGTACGTTTGTGGAAATGGAACAAGAAATCCAATATATCCAGAGTTATCTGATTCTCCAAAAATTCCGCTATGGCGATCGATTGCATTATAGTTTTGATATTCCAGATAACATTCCAAAACTATACCTGCCACGTTTTATCCTGCAACCAATTGTTGAAAACGCGTTAAAACACGGCATTGACAAAATTGAAGGGGGCGGCAATATTACCATCTCCATAAAGATATCCGACGACATTCTTATCACTGTCATCAACAATGGAAATAAAATTGACTTAAAACAGATGGATGAACTGTTACACTTTGATCCAAAAGAATCCGACATTCTAGCTTTCAAGAAAGATGGTTACGGTGTTCAAAATATTTTCCGCCGTATAAAGATTATGTGCGGAGATGCATATGGCATTTCTTATGAAAAAACAGACACACAAACGTTCTGTCATATTCATTTACCAAAAAAAGAAACTCTGTAAAAGAGT
>JAFUPY010000077.1 GCA_017472565.1 Eubacterium sp. | reverse complement strand
GGTTAAAAGAAAAACTAAATTCTAGTTTTAAATAAATCGACCTCGTATTTTCGATTTTGAGCAATTTTTTTTGAGGAAGCCTATATAAAACATCCTCAAAACGTGCTATAATTCGCTCTGTAAAGTCTGTCTGTTTGCATGGCAAACAGACAGCTGGAGCAGTTTGAGAAATAATAAATTCCACCTGTCTAATACCTGTTTTTTATAGGTTTAAAGATCACAAGTGGTTATCTGTCTGCTCTTTATAGCTTAATCGTGATTAGCGGTCACGATGTTCAATAAGTACCGGTTTTAACACGACATGGTCTGGGGAGACTTTATGTTGTCCTGTTAAAAGCGGTATTTTTTTGTCTAAAAGTAACTCCGCGAGGTCAAAAGGACAAACACCATTCAAGCTATCCCTGGCGGTAGAGTTGATATGACTTGCCATGAGACTGATGTCTTCTTGAGTGTATTTATACATGCTTCGTCCTTTTGGAATGATGTAACGAATGTATTCGTGGTTCTTTTCTAAGCGAGCTTTTTGGTTAGAAACATAAGGGTCGCAGTAGAATACATAAGTTCTGTGCGTGCCTGCTTCGTTTTGTTCAATGGCCCATGGGTTTTTAAATTCAGAACCATTATCAGTAAGTATTACAGGAAAATATTTTTTAAAAGTTTTAATTCCAATTGTGTCGCAAAGATTGTTAATAGCGTTGATTACACTTCTTTGAGTGCAGTTTGGAAGAAGAATTACAATCATGAAACTGCAACTCCTAAATAAGAGTGTTAATAGGCATTTTCCAGAGTCACGAGTGCCTTTAACGGTATCCATTTCAACCACATCTACGTCTGGATGGGCTGTCATAAAACGCTCAAAGTCAATATAAGTACGTTTGTTTCTATATGTCTGTTGATAGTTCTTTTCGCGCGGTGTATAACGTTTTTTTCGCTTTTTATAACGTACACGTCGAGGAAGATCAATGTTGCGAGCTTTAAAAACTTTTTTATCAAAATAATTATAAAGGGTTCTTCTACATACCGGTATTTCGTCAGCATGTACTGCAAAAATGTGGCTTAAGGGTTGGCCTTTTAGAACAAGAGGCGATATCAAATCATTAAGTTCTTGAAGCTCTTCGGGCGTCAGATTGATTCCTTCTCTTGAATCGGACAAGGTCCGTTTGTAGACTTCTTGGGCTTTGGCTGCATAATAGTAACGCTTGCATTCATGGCACTTAAAGCGTGTTTCGCAATTGTTGCATACATAAGGAGGTTTAGATAACTTAGGGCATCTAAAAGGATCATAGTCTTTGCATTCCATAGCATAATGATTAAAGTTACAATTCCAACAATTGTTATTACAGGTAAACATTCTGCAATGCGCAGTCATGGCACAAGTGTCAAAATGTTTGCAGAGTTTACATCTTGGAGACTTGTACATACTTGCACGTGCTACTGTAGCATGTAGACGGATTTCTTTCGATATAGTGGAAGGATCCTTGTGAAGGACATTTGCAATGCTACGGAAAGTACTGCCCTGTAAAATTTCCTGTTCAATATAAATTCTGTCAGATAAAGTCAGGTGTTTTTGATCATGATTTTTCTTGTTCATATGGATATCCTTTCTGACAGACAGATAACCATTGATCATCATACCATAAAAATGCTGTGCATGAGTAAATTCCAGTTTTAAGCAAAAATACGAAAAAAAATAGAATTTAATTTTTCACATTACGGGAAGGATTTTCTGCGGTTGACATAATTTGTTACGAATCTGTTACAAAATTTAATGAATTATTTCTAAAATCCGTGGACAAGGGTTGAAAATGCTATAGGTGGATGTTATAATTTTGTTTGCAAAAAGTAAGGAGGTCACTATGAAGCGCAGATTATTAGCACTTGTATTAGTTGTTACTATGGTATTTGGTTCCACACAGATCGCACATGCTACTGTGTCGGACGCTCAGAAGGGGTTAAATTCAACAAATAAAAAGATCAAAGAGATTGAACAGCAGCAGGAAGCATTGCAGGCAGAGATCGATGCACTGGATTCTGAGCTTGTTAGTTTATTGGTAGATATAGAGATCATTGAAGAAGAGATTACTGCAAAGCAGGCAGAGCTTCAGCAGGCGCAGGTAGATCTGCAGGCGGCTGAAGAGAAAAAGCAGAAGCAGTACGATGACATGAAAAAACGTATCGTTTACATGTACGAAAACAGCAGTGTTTCTCTGATTCAGGCTCTTTTAGAAGCAGACAGTTTCGTTGACATGATCAACCGTGTTTATTATTTCAATGAAGTATATACATATGACAGAAATCTGTTATCTGAATATGAAGCAACGGTTGTAGAAGTTGAGAACCTGATTTCCCAGGTGAAGGAAGATGAAGCGGAGTTAGAAGAAATCAAAGTTTCCTACGAAGAACAGGAAGCTGCTTTGCAGGCAAAGATTTCTGAGAAACAGTCCTCTATGGACAATTTTGACAGCCAGCTTGCAGATGCAAAGGCATTGGCCAGACAGTACAAGAATACAATTGCTGCACAGCAGCAGGTAATCAACTCTACTGTTAATAACAATTCAAGCAGTTCGTCATCCAGCAGCTCCAACAATAGTTCTTCAAGCAGTTCAAACAGTTCATCCAGTTCTTCAAGTTCAGGCGGAACTACCTATTCAGGATCTGGACAGGCTGTTGTAGATTATGCGTATAACTTTATCGGTAATCCATACGTATACGGTGGTACAAGCCTGACAAATGGTATCGACTGTTCTGCATTCGTACAGGCAGTATATAGAAACTTTGGTGTCACCCTGCCACGTACCTCTTATTCACAGAGATCTGTAGGCAGAGCCGTATCTGTATCTGAGATTCAGCCGGGCGATATTGTTTGCTACAGTGGACACGTTGCAATCTATGCAGGCAATGGACAGATTGTACATGCATCCAACTCCAAGCCATATCCAGCAGGCGGTATTAAAGTCAGCAGATATAACTACAGAACAATCATTACCGTTCGAAGAATTTTTGAATAGATAAAAGGGGAAGCAAATTATGTACAAGAAATTAGTTAGAACACTGATTGTAGTTGGTGTTATCGGATTCATTGCTTACAAAGCATACGAATATTTTGTAAAAAAAGACAACGAAGAAGTTGTGGATGCAGATTTTATGGACGATGGCGAACTGGAACTGAATGACCAGGAGTCTCTGGCAGATAAGATCAAAGCTGCAGCACAGAAAGTGTTAGGATAATAGCATATGGGTGTACAGGGAAGCGATTTGTTCGCTTCCCTTTTTTTGCTTGGGAAGTGCAAAGATGGGAAAATAAGCGCATTCCCGGGTTGTGAAGGTTGCTTTTTTCTTAAAAAGTGCTATAATCAGTTAAAGCGTGACGCTTCAACGCGTTAAACGAAAGAGTTTCCGGAGGAATATGGTATATGATTTCTAGAAGATTGCGAGAATCCTTAGATTCTTCCATTTGTATTCGAGATATTTTTGAAGAAGGAAAAAAACTGGCGGCGATTTATGGCGCAGAAAATATTTTTAATTTCAGTATTGGGAATCCGAGTGTAGAACCACCTGCAGCGGTAAACGAAGCAATGAAGGAGATTCTGGATACAGAACCGGCATTAAAGCTGCATGGTTATCCAGCAAACGTGGGTCATCCAGAGGTGCGCGAGCATGTGGCGAATCATCTGAATGCAAAGTATGATTGCAATTATGATGTAAATAGTATTATTATGACCAACGGTGCAGCATCTGCCCTGGTTATGATCTGTAATACACTGTTGGATGCAGGGGATGAAGTGGTAACATTTGCCCCATATTTCTGGGAGTACAAAAGCTATGTAGAGACGCTGTATGGCAAGCTGGTTCCAGCACTTTGCAATATGGAAACCCTGCAGCCGGATCCAGAAACCTTCCGCGCAGCCTTAAGTGAAAAAACAAAGTTTGTTTTGATCAATACACCGAACAATCCGACAGGTGCGGTTTATACACCGGAATCCCTGCGCATGATCTGCGATATCCTGGAAGAAAAACAGAAAGAATACGGACATCCAATCTATCTGGTTTCCGATGAACCATATCGTAAACTGGCGTATGATATGGAAGTGCCATATCTGACACATTACTACCAGAATACCATTGTTGTTTATTCTTACAGTAAGGCACTGTCTATCCCTGGTGAACGTATTGGTTACATTGCCATGGAACCATGTGTAGAAGATTATCATGATCTGATTGCAGGTCTGACTGCGTCCATGCGTTATCTGGGGTATGTAAATGCGCCATCTCTGCAGCAGAAAATGCTTCTGAAATGCGTAGATGCCTCTGTTGATATCAGTATTTATCAGGAGACAAGAGATATTCTCTACAAAGGGCTGACAGACATTGGTTACACTTGTATCCATCCAGACGGTGCATTCTACCTGTTCATGAAAGCGCTGGAGGAAGATGATGCACGTTTCTGTGAAGTGGCAAAAGAAGAAAAGATTCTGATGGCGCCAGGTACTGCGTTTTATGGTCCGGGCTGGGTACGTATTTCCTATTGTGTACCTGCAAAAGTGGCAGAAAACAGTTTGCCGGGATTTCAGAGACTGTTTGAGAGATATCAGAAGTAAATCCCTGCTAAGAAATAATAAGTGATATATGAGTAATATGTGAGAAGTCGGGAAAAAATTAGCTCTTACAAACCTTAAGACGGTTTGCTCGAGGTAATTTTTCTCCCGACTTCTTTTGACGTTACTGGGAATGGTAAGTGTAGTGTTCTGCATGAGAAATGATAAAAGAATTTTTTCCTGCTGTAATAAATTTATCTTACTAATTCTGCTGCAGCACGTTCTACGACTTCATGAATCGCAGCCGCTGTTTCTTTGTCCAGCATTTCTGCCGTTGGCATCGCCATAATTTTGTCATACTGCATTCTCGCACGTTCCAACAGATCCCGTTCTTCGTCGTTTTCTTCCCGTACATAACCTTTGTAGAAGAGCATAGGACGATGGATTTCACGGAAGTGATCCATGGTGTGCTCGCTCATCAGGTAGCCATCCTCATCGGCTCCTTCTAACAGTTCTTCAAAGTCTAAGGTTTCGTCTGTGATTTCCAGGCCGGCTCTAAGGCGTTTTGCAATACCAAAGATTTCATTATCGATAATCAGCTGCAGTGGGCTGATAGTCTTGGCTGTCTCTAACTGGCCTGCACCGCCAAGTACGCTGGCATCGGACATGGCCATCATATGGATCAGAGAGGTTCGCTCAATCATGTTCTGTCCGTCTAATTGCATACTGTCTGTACCAGTGCCATAGGAATGACAAGGGATGCCATAGCCCTGTTCGAATACCTGCATACAGATCAGGCGGCCAAAGGTAATCTCGGTGTTGGACTGCAGGGTATATGTGGTCTGCATGTCCATGGAAAACAACAGTGTAGTGGCAATCACTGGAAGCCCTGGACAGAGAATCTGTAACATGACAATCTGTGCAAGGACATCGGCACAGGCAGCGAGCGCGGTTCCCTGAGCAGTGACCGGGGTGTTGGCGCCTGCGGTTGGCAGGGCGCATGGCTGCACTGGAATGCCGGCTTTTGCGCACTGATAGATGATCTCTGCATCCATGTATTTGAACTTCAGTATCGGAACGCTGCAGGAAATGAAGCTGACAAATGGCTTTTCTCTCAACGCATCTGCACCGCCGGCTGCCGTCTGACACATTTCAATCAGATACCTGGTGTTATCGGATTCGTATGGTTGGATCCAGATGTGTTTTTTGGAAATCTGCAGCGCTTTTTCCAAGGTATAAACGTCAATGGCTTCTCCTGGCACAGAAGTATCACAGGTAGAAGGCAGGGCAATAAAGTCCACATGCTCCATTGCATTTGCCAAATGGAACCATTGAGCGGTGTCCCACAAATTGGCATAATGTTTTTCCCCTTCCACAGGGAGGTAATTTGGCGCGCCTGTACAGGTGCGAGTGTAGAAGCTTCCTGTTGGGTGTGGGAATGTCATATCGTGTTCTCTGGATGGGGAATACAGTGTGAATGTTTTTGGCACATTTGCAACAGCCTGATCGATGACTTCCCTGGTAAAATAGACATGGTCGCCATCAACTATACAACCGGCCTGCGCCAGTTCTTCTTTTAATTGTGGGTGATCCAGATGAATCCCTCTTTTTATCAATAATGTTTCTATCCGATTCTGAAAAAGTGCAAGTTCAGCATCTGTCAGAACATCGTATTTGATTCTGCCTTTCATAAACGTACTCCATTTCTCATATAAAATATCCTGCGATATGCGAATGCGCATGATCATAAGTGATTTACAGGTGACAAGACACCTAAAACATAACTCATTATAGCAGAGTGAATAAAGATTGCAAGAAAAACATTCTCGCGCAGCGATGATGGAAGTTACGACTGTTTTTGGCGAAATTTTTTTGTGGATAATGTTGAAAATTCAACAGACAAAAAATCGTAATAATTGTAGAGTAAAATAAATGAAAAAAATTCGTCTTATAGGTGAATAATATGAAACATACAGAACTTACTAAAAATAGATTGTTTTGGGTATATTTTTTATGATATAAGTGAAAGTGTATTTTTTTGAGTATAATCTTGTACAAAAATAAGTACAATACAAAGAAAAAACTGAAAACAACAGGATGTAAGGTCCAAAAGACTTTTATAGAAAGGGGATGAATTTCATGCTTCAGGAAGCGATGGATAAAGTAAAAGCAGCAGAAGCAAAAGCGGGTGAAATGATTGCAGAGTCCCTGACACAAGGGCAGGAAATGATTGCACGCGCAAGAGAGCAGGCAAAACAGTCTGTGGAAGATGCCATTGGCGCTGCAAAGGAAGAGGCGGCTGCGGACATGGCAGCGGTCAAAGCAAAGTGCGACCAGGAGAAAGCAGAATTTGCGTCTTCCCTGCATCTGGAATTGGAGCGAGAGAAGCAGGCAGCCCTTGCAAGGCAAGAAGAAGCGATAACAGCCATTGTTGCAGGCTTGTTGTAGGCGGATTGAACAAAAAAGTTTCAAGAGAATGAAAAGAAGGAGGAAGTTTCAATGGCAGTAATGCAGATGCAAAGATTGAATCTGGTAGCCATGAAGCAGAATCGAAAGGCAATTCTAAAACGCCTGCAGGAGATGGGTGCGTTAGAAATTGATGTGAAGCTTGATGCGTCCTGCGAAGTTACCCGTGTGGACACCTCTGCCGAACGGTCTGCATTTGAAAAGAATGCACTTTTGGCAGATCAGGCACTGGACGTATTGCAAAAATACGTTCCGGAAAAAACATCTCTGCTTGATTCGTTGGCAGGGAAACCGTTGGTCGAGTACAGCGAGTATGAGAAAACGGTGGAGGATGCCCGGTTTCTGATGGAACAGGCAGAACAGATTTTGACCTGTGAAAAGGAAATCGCAAAAGCCTATGGAAACATACAACGGTATGAGAATCAGATTGAGGCACTGCGTCCGTGGATGAGATTGGATATTCCGCTGGATACGGAAGGCACAAAAGAAACCATACTGTATTTGGGAATGATTTCAGAGGCGCTTACAAAAGAACAGATTCAAGAAAAATTAAATACAAGAAATGAAGCGTTAGGTCCTGTGGAAATTACGATTTTGGAAACAGGAAAAACCGTTACTTATGTCAGTGTGCTGTATCTGCGCACAGATGCAGCACAGATAGAGGATGCACTGCGCGAGATTGGGCTGGCAAGACCATCCGGGCTGGAGGGTGGTATCCCAAAAGAAGAAGAGGAAGCATTGAACGCCCGGATCCGGATAGAAGAAGAAGGGATTCAGGCACAGATTGGGCAGATAGAAGGCTACAGCCAGTACCGTGCCCGACTAAAGCTGGTATCCGATTACTATTTGCTTCGTGCAGACCGATATGGTGTGCTGGGAACCCTTCCGGAAACGGAAAACACCTTTGCCGTGAGTGGTTACATTCCAGCAGTTAAGGCAGAGGAAGTGGCAAAAGAGTTGGAGACCGAGTTTGGTGCAGCCGTTTCTTTGGAAGAGATCAAAGAAACAGAAGAAGCGCCGGTATTGTTAAAGAACAACGCCTTTTCTAATTCGGTTGAGGGGGTACTTTCCTCCTATGGGCTTCCAAAAAAGGGAGAGATCGATCCGACCACCATTATGTCGTTCTTTTACGTATTCCTGTTCGGCTTGATGCTTTCCGACGCGGCATATGGTGCCATTATTTCCATTGCCTGCGGTGTGTTACTTTTAAAATTCCCACGTATGGAAGAGTCCCTTAGAAGATCTCTGAAAATGTTCTTCTGGTGTGGTATTTCCACCCTGTTCTGGGGCATTATGTTCGGCGGTTATTTTGGAGACTTGATTACAGTAGTGTCCAGAAACTACTTTGGTACCGAAATTGTCATTCCAGAGCTTTGGTTCGTGCCACTGAACGATCCGATGCGATTGCTGATCTATTCTTTATTGTTCGGTGTGATTCACATGTTTGTGGGCTTGGCATTAAAAGGGTATATGTGTCTGAAACAGAAAGATATTATGGCTTTTGTCTGTGATGTATTATCCTGGTTTCTATTCCTGATCGGATTGATCCTGATCTTACTTCCAAGTGCCATCTTTGAATCCATTGCTCAGATGGACTTCAACTTCCCGCCATTTATGAGCACCCTGGCATTGGTGCTGACTATAGCGGGCGCATTGATCATCCTGGTGATGAGCGGACGAAGAAAGAAAAAGAAGATTTTGTTGCGACTGGCTTTAGGCCTGTACGATTTGTACGGCATCACAAGCTGGCTGTCTGACGTGCTTTCTTACTCCCGCCTGCTGGCGCTTGGCCTGGCAACCGGCGTTATCGCTTCGGTAGTAAACCAGATGGGAAGTATGTTTGGAACCGGTGTGCTGGGAACCATCGTATTTATTCTGGTGTTCATTATCGGTCATGTGTTCAATATGGCAATTAACATTCTGGGTGCATACGTACACACCAATCGTCTCCAGTTCGTAGAGTTCTTTGGTAAGTTCTACGAAGGCGGCGGAAAACCATTTGAACCATTTAAAGCAATGACAAAATATGTGGAATTTAAAAATAAAAAGAATGCAGCCTGAGAATTGCATGGCAGGAAATTAAATTGCAGGAAATGCAATTTTCAGGGAATCTATTGAAAAAATAGGAGGAATAAAAAATGAGTTTAGGTATCGTATTTGCATTGACAGGTGCAGTTGTAGCAGTATTTTTAGCAGGATGTGGTTCTGCCCTTGGTGTTGGTATCGCAGGTCAGGCAGCGTCTGGTGTTGTAACCGAAGATCCAAGCAAATTTGCAAAAGTATTGATCATGCAGTTATTACCTGGTACACAGGGTATTTATGGTCTGCTGGTCGGATTTATTGTATTATCCAATATCGGTTTGCTGGGCGGCACTATGGCTGAACTTAGCATGGCACAGGGTCTTGCAATGCTGGCAGCATGCCTTCCGATTGGTATTGTTGGTCTTGTTTCCGGAAAATACCAGGGCAAAACCTCTGCCGCAGCCATTGGTATCATTGCAAAGAAACCAGAACAGTTCGGTAAAGCAATGCTGTTCCCGGCTATGGTAGAAACATATGCAATCCTTGCACTTCTGATCTCTATTCTTGCTGTATCAAACATTTAATGATACCGGCGTGAGAGTAGGAATTACGGAGCAATCTGAAGTATTATTAAAAAGTGAATCAAAGAAGAAAGGAACTTGCAAGGAATGACTGGATTAGAAAAAATCATCGAGCAGATCCTGATGGATGCCCAGACAAAAGCCCAGGAAAACATTTCCCAGGCAAAAGCCCAGGCGGACAGCATTTTGGCAGAAGCCAGGCTGCAGGCTCAGAATCAGGCGGAAAGTATCCGGAAAAAATCTGCTCTGGATATGGAAAATTATAAAAAGAGTGCTGCTTCGGCAAATGATCTCTATCGCCGGACAGAAGTCTTAAAAGCAAAACAGGAAGTCATTTCTCAGATCATTCGGGCGGCTTACGAAAACGTATGTAACAGGGAGCCGGACAGCTACTTTGCCATGTTGGAAACCTTGCTTGGCAAAAATGTGCAGGCTTTGGATGGCATCCTGTACTTGTCAGAAAAAGACCTGATGAGAATGCCGGAAGGTTTTGCTGACAGAGTTTCTGAAATCGCAAAATCCGTTGGCGGCACACTGACAGTTTCCCCGACAGGGAAAGCAATCGAGAATGGTTTTGTATTAGTTTACGGTGGTGTGGAAGACAACTGCTCTATCAAAGCTTTGTTCGATGCAAAACGTGACGAAATGCAGGATGTTGTAAATGAAATCCTCTATAGAAGGGAGGCATAAGCAATGTCTGAAATGGAATATACCTATGCGGTGGCGCGAATTCGTGCCCTTGAGGTCTCTCTTTTTTCCCGGGGAACCATTGACCAGCTAATGGCGTGCAAGTCTTATGAACAGGCACTGACCTTCCTTGTGGAAAAGGGTTGGGGCAGTGCGGATGTACCAAAAGAAGCAGATGCGATCCTGGCAGAAGAACGGGCAAAAATCTGGGCAACCGTACGTGAACTTGGGATTCCGATGAGCACCTTTGCTGTATTGTCCTATCCCAATGTATTCCATAACCTGAAAACTGCCATAAAAGAAGTATATATGGGAGTAAAACGGGATGCATTTTTTTATCAGGGAACCATTCCTTCTATGGAGGATATCAGGGACATCGTTGCCAGAAAGGAGTTTTTCAGACTTCCAAAATCCATGGAGACGGCGGCAAAAGAAGCCTACGAGACCATTTTTCAGACAGGAGACGGGCAGTTGTGCGACGTGATCATCGATCAGGCCTGTCTGGTGGCGATAGAAGAGGCGGGAAGAACTTCCGGCGAGGAAATCATTGGAAAAATTGCAGAAACCATGGTTGCAGTGACCAACATTAAGATTGCCCTGCGCTGTGCAAAAACACACAAGCCATTGGAGTTCATGCAGCGGGCGATGGCGCCTTGCAAAAGTCTGGATACGGAACGCCTTGCAAAAGCAGCGCTGACAGGACAGGATGCCATTTGTGCCTATCTGGCGGTTTCCGGATTTGCAGATGCCACAGAATCCATACAGAGTTCACCATCCGCATTCGAGTGCTGGTGTGACGATCATCTGATGGATCTGCTTCGCTCCCAGAAGTATGAAACATTTACCATCGGACCAATCGTAGCCTATGTATTGGCAAGAGAAAATGAGATCAAAACGGTAGGCATTATCCTGTCAGGCAAAGCAAATGGCCTGTCAGAGGAGTCCATCGGAGAAAGGATAAGGGAAATGTATGTATAAGATAGCAGTTCTTGGACCATATGACAGTATCTATGGTTTCGCGATGCTGGGATTTGATACCGTTTCCGTATCCGATCCAAAAACAGGAATCGCAGAATTAAAACGACTGGCGGAAGAAGAATATGCGGTCATCTACATTACAGAGGGATTGGCCGCGACGATGCAGTCAGAAATTGATAAATACAAAGAACAGCTGCTTCCTACCATTATTCTGATTCCTGGTATTGCAGGAAATACCGGAATGGGCGTGGAAAACGTAAAAAGATGTGTAGAGCAGGCAGTTGGCTCTGATATTTTATTTAGTGAATGATAAGAGAGGCGATATAAGCACATGAGCAAAGGAATAATCAAAAAAGTAGCAGGACCGCTGGTTATCGCATCCGGTATGCGGGATGCTAACATGTTCGACGTAGTGCGTGTTAGTGAGCAGCGCCTGATCGGTGAAATTATTGAAATCCATGGCGATGAAGCTTCGATTCAGGTTTATGAAGAAACATCAGGACTGGGACCAGGCGAACCGGTAGAATCTATGGAGGTACCATTATCTGTAGAATTGGGGCCAGGTCTGATCCGAAGCATTTACGACGGTATTCAGCGTCCGCTGGATGACATTATGAAGATCTCAGGAAACAACTTAAAACGTGGTGTGGAAGTTGCTTCCCTGAGACGTGATATCAAATGGGACTTTGTTCCAACAAAACAGGTTGGTGATGCGGTAGAAACAGGTGATATCCTGGGTACGGTGCAGGAAACCATTGTTGTGGAACAAAGAATTATGGTTCCTTATGGGATCAAAGGTACGGTAAAAGAGATCAAAGCAGGTGCATTTACCGTAGAAGAAGTGGTTGCAGTGATTGCAACGGCAGAAGGAGACAAAGAAGTAACGCTGATGCAGAAATGGCCGGTTCGCCGAGGCAGACCATACAAGAGAAAACTTCCACCAGCAACGCCTCTGGTAACAGGTCAGCGCGTAGTTGACACATTCTTCCCAATTGCAAAAGGTGGTGTAGCTGCCGTTCCAGGGCCATTCGGAAGCGGTAAAACTGTTATTCAGCATCAGCTGGCAAAATGGGCAGAGGCAGATATCGTAGTTTATATCGGTTGTGGAGAACGTGGAAACGAAATGACAGACGTTCTTAATGAGTTCCCGGAACTGAAGGATCCAAAGACAGGGCAGTCTCTGATGGAAAGAACGGTTCTGATCGCCAATACATCCGATATGCCGGTAGCAGCCCGAGAAGCATCTATTTACACAGGTATTACCATTGCAGAGTACTTCCGTGACATGGGATACTCCGTAGCCCTGATGGCAGACTCCACCTCCCGTTGGGCAGAAGCCCTTCGAGAAATGTCCGGACGTCTGGAGGAAATGCCAGGGGAAGAAGGGTATCCGGCATACCTGGGCAGCCGTCTGGCTCAGTTCTATGAAAGAGCAGGTCATGTTATCAACCTTGGCTCCGAAGAACGTGAAGGTGCCCTTTCCGTAATCGGTGCTGTATCTCCTCCAGGTGGTGATATTTCCGAACCAGTTTCCCAGGCAACGCTGCGAATCGTAAAAGTATTCTGGGGTCTGGATTCCGCACTGGCATACAAACGACACTTCCCAGCAATCAACTGGCTCAACAGTTACTCCCTGTACCTGGACAACGTAGGTCCATGGTTCGAACAGGCAGTATCTGAAGACTGGATGGTAAACCGTCAGAAGATGATGTCACTGCTTCAGGAAGAGGCCAACCTGGAAGAGATCGTTAAGATGGTAGGTATGGATGCCCTATCTGCTGGTGATCGTCTGAAAATGGAAGCGGCTCGTTCGATCCGTGAAGACTTCCTCCATCAGAACTCTTTCCACGATGTAGATACTTATACATCTCTGAAAAAACAGTTGCTGATGATGCGTTTAGTACTTGCATATTACGAAAAAGCAACCGGAGCACTGGCAAATGGTGCCCCAATTAAAGCTTTGCTGAACTTGCCGGTACGTGAAAAAATCGGCCGTTACAAATATGTAGTGGAAGAACATCTGGATGCAGAATATGCAGCAGTCATCGAAACCTTAGAAAATGAAATTGCAGAAGCAGTAGGAAAGGAGGGCTAAACCATGCCAAAAGAGTATAGAACCATACAGGAAGTTGCAGGCCCTCTGATGCTGGTAAAAGGCGTATCCGGAGTCACCTACGACGAATTAGGTGAAATTGAATTAGCAAATGGCGAAACTCGCCGTTGTAAAGTATTAGAAGTAAACGGAGACGACGTGCTGGTTCAGCTTTTCGAAAGCGCAACTGGTATCAACCTTGCAAGCAGTAAGGTGCGTTTCCTTGGACACAGTATGCAGCTTGGAGTATCCGGGGATATGCTTGGCCGCGTATTTGACGGTCTGGGCAATCCGATTGATGATGGGCCGGCAATCCTGCCGGAAATGCGTATGGATATCAATGGTCTGCCAATGAACCCTGCAGCCCGCAACTATCCGTCCGAATTTATCCAGACAGGGGTATCCGCCATTGACGGTCTGAACACACTGGTTCGTGGGCAGAAGCTTCCGATCTTTTCCGCATCCGGTCTGCCACATGCCCAGTTGGCGGCCCAGATTGCAAGACAGGCAAAGGTACGTGGAAAAGACGAACAGTTCGCGGTTGTGTTTGCGGCAATGGGTATCACCTTCGAAGAATCCAACTTCTTCGTACAAAGCTTTAAAGAAACCGGCGCGCTTGACAGAACCGTCCTGTTCATCAACCTTGCCAACGACCCTGCGGTAGAACGTATTTCTACCCCACGTATGGCATTAACAGCAGCAGAGTACCTTGCATTCGAAAGAGACATGCACGTTCTTGTTATCATGACGGACATCACAAACTATGCGGATGCGCTGCGAGAAGTATCTGCAGCCCGTAAAGAAGTTCCTGGTCGTCGTGGTTATCCGGGTTACATGTATACCGACCTTGCAACACTGTACGAACGCGCAGGCAGACAGCGTGGTAAGACGGGCAGTATCACATTGATTCCGATCCTGACCATGCCAGAGGATGATAAAACCCATCCAATCCCTGACTTAACAGGCTATATCACAGAAGGTCAGATTATCCTTAGCCGTGAGCTTTACAGAAAGGGCGTGATGCCTCCGGTAGACGTTCTTCCATCCCTGTCCCGATTGAAAGACAAAGGTATCGGCGAAGGCAAGACAAGAGCAGACCATTCCAACACCATGAACCAGTTATTTGCGGCTTATGCCCGGGGAAAAGAAGCAAAAGAGCTGATGGTCATCCTTGGGGAAGCAGCTCTTTCTGATATTGACCTGATCTATGCCAAGTTTGCAGATGCCTTTGAAAAAGAGTATGTATCGCAGGGATACCATACCGATCGCAGTATTGAAGATACTCTGGATATCGGCTGGGAATTGCTGCGTATCTTACCTCGAAGCGAGTTGAAACGTATCGATGACAAGTTCTTAGATGCATATTATGAGAAAAAATAATGTGAGACTTTTCAGAAAGAATGTAAATTATGGAAGTTGCAGCATAAATCATCGATAGGTAGAGACAAGGAGGTGAGCTTTTGGCAAGAGCACAGGTAAATCCGACCCGTATGGAGCTGACCCGTCTGAAAAAGAAACTGGTGACAGCCGTCCGGGGACACAAATTGCTGAAAGATAAACGAGACGAACTGATGCGTCAGTTCCTGGATCTTGTGCGGGAAAACATGGACTTGCGATTGAAAGTGGAAAAAGGCATTCAGGATGCCAATAAAAACTTTGTGGTTGCAAAGTCCACCATGTCAAAGGAAGTGCTCCACACGGCACTGATGGTGCCGAAACAGGAAGTGTTTGTGGAGGCAGGGAAGAAAAATGTCATGAGCGTAGACATTCCAGACTTTTCCTACAAGACCAGAACCGCTGATGAAAATGACATCTACTCCTATGGTTTTGCCTACACATCCAGTGATCTGGATGGCGCAGTCAAGTCACTGGCAGATATTTTGCCAGATATGCTTCGGCTTGCAGCGATTGAAAAGTCCTGTCAGTTGATGGCTGCGGAGATCGAAAAGACCAGACGCCGAGTAAATGCCTTAGAGCATGTCATCATTCCAGAAACGCGGGAAACCATCAAATATATTACAATGAAACTGGATGAAAACGAGCGAAGCACCCAGATTCGTCTGATGAAAGTAAAAGACATGATGCTCAAAGAAGCTCATGATTACGAAAGCAAAAATCATGGTTATCCAATTGAAGTAGAAACATCAAAATAATACAATTACCGCCTCGAAGGAAGGTTTATTACTTTTCTTTCGGGGCGGTTTTGTTATATTTTAAAATTTTATTGGGGATTTTTCACAATAAAACCGCGCGTCTATTTGTATAAAAATACACAAATTTCTGACAATTTATTGTTAAACCTTACAAAATTTGAAAAAATTGGTTATACTAGTATTAATGGTATATGTATTTGGGAGAGTCTGGCAGAAAGGAAGTATTTTATGTATCAAATAGGAGAATATATCGTGTACGGAAGCACGGGAGTATGTGAGGTGGAAAAAATCGGTTCGCTTGATATTCCTGGCATGTCCCCGGACAGGATATATTACACATTACGACCATGTTATGAAAAGAAAAGTACGATTTTTACTCCAGTAGATAACACAAAAGTGATCATGCGCTATGTGATCAGTAAGGAAGAGGCACTGGAACTGATCGATGGTATTTTGGAACTTGGCACACTGACGATCACAGATGAGAAAAAAAGGGAAGCAGAATACAAGGAATGCTTCATGAAGTGCGATTGCCGTGAATTAGTCAAGATGATGAATACCATTCATGAGCGTCGTCAGCAGCGCCTTGCTCAGGGCAAAAAAGTGACTGCCAAGGACGAACGTTATTTCCATATGGCAGAGGAGAATCTGTTTGGAGAACTGGCGATTGCCCTTGGTATCGAGAAGAATCAGGTGAAAGATTTCATAAAAGAAAGAGTGGCGCTACCAGC
>JAFUPY010000076.1 GCA_017472565.1 Eubacterium sp. | reverse complement strand
GATACACCATAACCACCGTGGTTCTGCATGGTGATGTTGAATACGAAGAATGGCTGATCACCTTCTTGCTCTTCGTACATTTCTTCCACCATCTGATAGTCATAGGAATCGCTGACAAAACGACGGAGAAGAATCTCTTTGTCCGGATATGCTGCCTGTACCTGATCATTGTAGGTTTCTGCGTCATTGGTCTGGATGTATTCGTCCAGAATCATACCATCTATAAAATCTTCAATGGCGGTATATGTTTCAAATCCCATCAGGTTGTATACGGAAGGTCTGTTCCACCCGTCTTTATAATACGGATGATATGCATGTACCGTGTAGCCCATGCTCTTTACGGTAGAAACCAGAGAAGAAGAAACATCCTTGATATACGCTTCGTATGCATTACTTCCGGCAGGAAGGGCGGAAACGGTATTTCCTGTCAGGAATTCAAATTCGGAGTTACTGGTACCAGCCCCAAACACAGGCATGTATAGATTACCCTTAATGGTATTTTCTGTCAGACTATCCATGAACGGCATTGTCTCTTCATTTGTGGCCAGATTACCAAGGTTGCGCAGATCTGACAGGGATTCGTTCATGATACAGATCAGATTTGGCATGGTCGCATCTGTGGACGCCACATAATTATTTTCCCCAGTTAAAATATTGATGGAAGTATCACTTCCTTGGGTAACGCCAGCCTCTGCCAGTACCTGATACAGCAGATCATCCGTATCTTCCGCGTTGTAGCCTTCTGGCTTGGATACGTGAAGATAACGGGCATTCAGGCAGAAGTTAAAGAAAGACCCTGTATTACCATAGCCACGGGCCTGGTTCCAGAAGTCAGGGCGATAGCCTGCATTTGGAAGGGCATCTGTAGCAAAAAATGTGAGAAGGAATACCACCACATACCCTGTTGGAAGCAGTTTTGCAAACAATTTGAACTTGGTCAGCTTTGGTTTTACATTCTGGATACGTCTGTTTACCAGCCAGATCATAACAAAGAGCATACAGCCCATGATCAGCTGCCAGGACAGTTCCGCTCTGTATCCATCTGCAACGCCAAGGCCGGTGGAAAAACTTAATACGTCCATCGGAACAAATGGAGAACCGCGGAAAATGGCGATAAAGTAGTTCAATAAACTCCATACCAGCAATGCAATATTTACAATCAGACCAACTGCGTGAAACTTTCCTGTAATCACATAGAAGAACAGGTAGAGACACAGCACTAACAAATAATAAATGCAGAATGTCGGAACGGAAAATCCGTAGACAAAGTTGCTGTTAAATGCCTCCACCATCTGAATCGTAGCAACCGGCAGCAGGAAGAACATCACTGTGTTGGCCAACACTTTGAATCGTTCGGTAACCCTTGGTTTCACCGCAATCAGCAAGCCGATTGCCGGCGCACAGATCAGGGAAACCACAAACAATGCCGTTCCGTAAGTTACTTCCAATGCCGGATCCAGATACAGATCCTTATTGATGATTAAAAATAGGATAATGCCAATGGTAACAACGGCAGCTAAAATACGGCCTTTTTTTCCAACCAGAGAAAAAAACAGTTTGTCAGCAATCATTTTCAAAAATTTTCCTATGCCGCCTTTAATTTTTTTAAAAATATTCATTCTTTTCTTCCAATCTTTTCTATATTTAGCAAAATTAAGTTGATATAAATAAAAACACTACCTTTAATTAAATCGCAGTTTTGCCAGGATTGTCAAGAATAGTAACATAAAAATATGAAGAAAATGTGTTGATAAAAGTGAATATTTTTAAAAAAGGAAACAATTGCAGAAAAGCTGGAAAGAAAAATGTTGTTCATATATAATAGGAAGAAATAGTGGCAAATGTGAAAAAAGATTTGTCGGAATGATGAAGGAGGACATACTATGACAGCAGTAGAACAGTTAAAACAGATTGTAAAAGAATCCAACAATATCGTATTCTTCGGCGGCGCGGGGGTAAGTACCGAATCAGGGATTCCAGATTTTCGAAGCGTAGACGGGCTGTATAATCAGAAGTATGATTATCCTCCGGAAACCATTTTAAGCCATACATTTTTTATGAAAAAAACAGAGGAATTTTATCGGTTTTATCGCGACAAGATGCTGGCACTGGATGCAAAACCAAATGCAGCCCATTTGAAGCTGGCGGAACTGGAAGCGGCTGGTAAGCTGAAAGCTGTTATTACACAGAATATCGATGGCCTTCATCAGGCAGCCGGAAGCAAGGTGGTTATGGAACTTCACGGCAGCGTGCTTCGAAACTATTGTATGAAGTGCGGCAAGTCCTACTCTGCCCACGATATTTTAAGCAGCACCGGCGTACCTCGCTGTGAGTGTGGCGGCATCATCAAACCAGATGTTGTTTTGTACGAGGAAGGCCTGGACAATCAGACCATCGAAGATTCCATCGGCTATATCCGACAGGCAGATGTGCTGATCATTGGCGGCACCAGTCTGGCAGTATATCCGGCAGCGGGACTGATTGATTATTATAGAGGAAATAAGCTGATTTTGGTAAATAAGTCAGCAACGCCTAGAGATAAAAATGCGGATCTTTTGGTGCAAGGTGCCATTGGTGAGATTTTTAGCCAGTTGGAAGCATAGGTTGGATGTGTTGTTTTGTATAATAATGAAGTAACTGTGTTTGAAATGTAAGATAGAAAATGGAGAATGTAAATTGAACTATGAAATCGGCGATATCGTAACTCTGAAAAAGAAGCACCCCTGCGGCAGTTTTGATTGGGAGATTCTCCGCGTTGGCGCGGACTTTCGACTGAAATGTGCAGGCTGCGGACATCAGATTATGATTGACAGAAAAACCGTAGAAAAAAACACGAAAAAACTTGAAAAAAAGCTTGAATCCTGATTTTGCTTATGGTAACATATATTTTCGTGATATATTATTAATTTCCTTGCTCCTTACGTAGATAGGGGGCCAGAGACCAAAAGGAGGTACATTCGCATGAACAAATATGAATTAGCACTGATTGTTAATGCAAAAATCGAAGATGATGCGAGAACAGCAACTGTAGAAAAAGCAAAAGAATATATTGCTCGTTTCGGCGGTGTTGTAACAGAAGTAGAAGACTGGGGTAAGAAAAAATTAGCTTACGAAATCCAGAAAATGACAGAAGGCTTCTACTATTTCATCCAGTTCGATGCAGACGCAACAGTTCCTGGTGAATTAGAACAGAGCGTTCGTATTATGGACAACGTACTCAGATTCTTATGCGTTAAAAAAGAAGCATAAGTCTTACAAGAAAAGGAGTGACATTTAATGAATAAAGTCATTTTAATGGGACGTTTGACCAGAGATCCTGAGGTTCGTTACTCTCAGGGCGAACAGTCAACAGCAGTGGCTCGTTATACAATCGCCGTTGACAGAAGATTTAAGAGAGATGGCGATGCGCAGACAGCAGATTTCATCGGCTGTGTAGCATTTGGCCGTCAGGCTGAGTTTGCTGAAAAATACTTCCGCAAGGGTACAAAGATCGCAGTTGTTGGTCGTATCCAGACAGGAAGCTACACAAACAAGGACGGACAGAGAGTATACACAACAGACGTTGTTGTTGAAGAACAGGAGTTTGCAGAAAGCAAAGCTGCCAGCGCTGACAACGGTTTTCAGCCAGCTGACAGACCATCCCCAAGCAATGCATTTGGCGATGGCTTCATGAATATTCCAGATGGAATAGACGAAGAATTACCATTTAACTAAACAACAGGAGGTAACAATCATGGCTTACAATAGAGAAGCAAAAGGCGATTCTCCAATGAAGAGAAGAGGCGGACGTAGACGTAAAAAAGTTTGCGTATTTTGTGGTACAGATAACGTAATCGATTACAAAGATACAAACAAATTAAAAAGATACATCTCTGAAAGAGGTAAAATTCTTCCAAGAAGAATCACAGGCAACTGTGCAAAACATCAGAGAGCTCTCACTGTAGCAATCAAGAGAGCACGTCACGTAGCATTAATGCCATACGTTTGTGATTAATAAGTATCTGAGTACAATATGTACCTAAATAAAAGACATCAGCTTAGGCTGGTGTCTTTTTTTGCAAAAATATGGTGTAATGATATGTCGTGATGTATAATGTTGATAAGATTGGTAAACAGGAGGTCTTTTATGTTACAAGGTATTTTTATGGACGGTTCCATCTCTGGAATCTGTTATGAAACTCCTCACACACAGGGGGTGTTGGATGAAAATGGCTGCTATTGTTATGAAGAAGGTGACAGCATTACCTTTTCCATTGGTGGTTTGATGCTGGGAAGCTGTATGGCAAAGTCAACCATTTGCACTGTTGATATCGTGGCGGAAGCAACCAGTCGTCTGCAGATGGTGACACATTATACGGTTACCAATATTGCCCGACTGCTGTTGTCTGTGAAAACCTTTAATGAGAAAGCGGCGGAAGTGATTGCAAAGTATCGCTGGAGCATCCAGTTTTCTTTAGAACCAGAGCGTTTTGCTGCATGTGAACCAGTGGCAGCTTGTCTGGCTGAGCTTGGTGTGACATTGATTTCTGTGGAAAAAACGCACAATATTGTTCGCCGTTGTATGAAAGGCATCTTGAAAGAGACAGATGTGAAGATTCCAACCAGAGATGGCAGATATGTGCTTGCAGACGTATATCGTCCACTTGTTCCTGGTAAATACCCGGTTGTTATGAGTATGGGAGCCTTTGGTAAGTCCTTTATTAACGGTTTTACAAGAACGCCGGAAGATGAAGCTTACTTTGATATGATAGAAGATCGTTTTTATGAGACGTATGGAGATGCAGAGACGAAAAAGATGCTGCAGGGTGCCTTTTTCCGTCGTATGGCGGCATGTTTTGGTTCCGCACTGCCGATTCCAAACTTAGAACATGAACCACATCATCCAGATGGACCACCACCCTGTCTGGTGCCTGTATCCAGTGCCTTTGAACAGGTAACTGCAGATGACTGGGTACCATATGGCTATGCCGTTATGCTGGTAGAAGAATATGGAACAGGTGCAAACAATGACCATGAGAAGCAGTTTGGGGAAAGAAATGCCAAGGATTATTGCGATGCTATCGAATGGGCAGCTGAGCAGGAATGGTCCAGTGGCAAGGTCGGTCTGTATGGTGCGTCTTATTTTGCAATGACACAGTATCTAGCAGCTCAGAGACATCCAAAGGGATTGACTGCAATGATTCCAATCATGGGTGACTATGATTCCTATAGACATTATATTTACAGTGGCGGTGGCCTGTTCAATCGTGCAGACAATATGGACCTGTCAGAACCACCACAGGAATACTGCTTTATGCATCGTGCCAAGGAACAGCCTTTCTGGAATGAAGAAACCTATGGTCCAGAGGGTGAATATATGTCAAGCGCAGATATTTCTAAGATTGATTATCCAATCTGGCCGGCAACAGAGCCGGATGCAAGTCTTCATGGACTGGGAAGTTCGGAAGCATATATCAACTGTTCTTCTGAAAACAAGAAGTTCACCTTGTTGAACAGCTGCGGCATCCACTTCTGGATGTACGGGGAAGAATATATTACCCGCTATCGTGCATTCTTTGATCATTGGTTAAAGGGCGAAGAAAACGGCATCATGGAGGAACCTCCGGTTGATATTCAGATTCGTACCGGAAATGGTAACTACTACTGGCGTCACGAACAGGATTGGCCAGTGCCAGGCACAGAATATCGCAAGCTTTACTTGACCGCTGCAGGCGGCATGGGAGCTTCGTCACCACCAGATGGTGTGGTTACGTATGATGCGGATGTGGCACGTTCAGAGATCAGACGTACCTCTGGTGCAACATTTGTCACAGAACCATTTGCAGAGGATGTGGAATTGGCTGGCTATCTGAAGGCGGGGCTTTATGTTTCTTCCACAACCAACGATATGGAAGTACATATGCAGATTCGTGTGTTGGATGAAAACGAACAGGAGGTAATCTATCCGGCTTACACAAGTATGGAGCGTGGATTGCCACTGGGATTTGGTTCCCTGAAAATTTCTCATAGAGAGCTGGATGAAGCCCAGAGCAGAGACTATTACCCAGTTCACAAACATACAGAAGAAGCTTACAAACCATTGACTCCAGATGAAGTGGTTTACTGCGAAGTGGGAACTTTTCCAACCAGTGGACTGATTCGTAAGGGCTGGAAGCTTCAGCTTGAGATTGATCCTGTGTCTAATCGTTGGATTGATTTTACAGAAGAATATAGAAAAGATTCTAAGAATAGTATCTATTGTGGTAGCGAAACACCATCCTTCTTACAGATTCCTGTGCTGCCAAAGAAGTAATGGTTTTAACTGCTTCAGAGACCATTGAACAAAAGAAAACATAAATGAAATGCAATAAGAAAACCCGTGTCGGAATGTGAACTCTGACACGGGTTGCTTTTTGTATTAATGGTCTATGTAAATTTGCCTGAAACCTATTTTTTCTCTTTTACAGATTCAAATTCTTTTACAATCTCTTCGGATGGCGCTTTTGTCAGTAAGCTTACTACGATGATGGCGATACAAGCAAGGATGAATGCTGGAGCCAGTTCGTAAATATCCCATGCGCCGCCAAGTGGACGGATGGCGAATTTCCATACGAATACCATGACACCACCAACGATCATGCCGGCAAGTGCGCCCCATCTGTTGGAACGTTTCCAGAACAGTGAGAACAGCATAACTGGTCCGAATGCAGCACCAAATCCTGCCCAGGCGAAGGATACGATACGGAATACAGAGCTGTCTGGATTTTTCGCAAGGAAAATAGCTACGACAGCAATGGCAATAACGGTAAGTCTTGCAAATAAAACGCCATGTTTTTCTGCGAATTTGATCTTGGCAGCATCCTTTAAGATGTTCTGTGATACAGAAGAGGAAGCTGCTAAAAGCTGGGAATCTGCTGTGGACATTGTGGAAGCCAAAATACCGGAGAGGATAACACCTGCTGCGATAACAGCAATCCAGCCATGTTCGCTTAAGAGAACCGCGATTTTAATAATGATCTTTTCGGAGTCAGCGCTGTTGAGCATATCGATAGCACCAGCTGCTGTCATTGCTCGTCCAACCAGACCGATTGCAATCGCGATAAACATTGCGATTACGACCCAGATAGAAGCAACGCGGCGGGAAAGTTTCAGTTTGTTTTCATCTTCAATTGCCATGAATCTTAACAGAATGTGTGGCATACCGAAGTAACCAAGTCCCCATGCTACGGTAGAGAAAATGGTAAGTCCAGAGTAGGACGTCATTGTGTTGGCAGCAGGATCATGGACTTCAAACAGGGAAAAATAACCTGTCAGGGAATGTGCATTAGCCATAACTGCATCCAAACCACCGGCAACTTTGATGCCGAAGCCAAGTACGATGATCAGTGCGATGGTCATCACGATACTCTGGATAAAGTCTGTGGTGCTTGCTGCAAGGAAGCCACCAAGTGTGGTATAAGCAACAATAACAATCGCTGCGATAACCATTACCGGGAAATATTCGATGCCAAATACAGTGGAGAACAGTTTGCCACAAGCAGCGAAACCGGATGCTGTATATGGAACGAAGAAAACAACGATGAAAATTGCGGAAACAATCAGCAGTAAATTGCTGTTATCACGATAACGGTTCTTAAAGAAGTCCGGAATGGTGATAGCATTACCAGCAATGGATGTATAGCGACGAAGTCTTTTGGCAACGATCAGCCAGTTGATGTAAGTACCAACAGCAAGACCGATGGCTGTCCAGCCAGCTTCTGCGATACCAACCAGGTAAGCAAGACCAGGAAGCCCCATCAGAAGCCATCCGCTCATGTCAGAAGCTTCCGCACTCATAGCCGTTACGAAAGGTCCCAACTTACGACCGCCAAGGTAGAAATCGCCGGCGTCGTTGTTTCGTTTGGAATAAATGGCACCAATGACAATCATGCCAAAAAGGTAAACGATCATGACTATCAGAAGGCCGATTAGATTCATACTCATAAATCAACTCTCCTTTTCCTAAAAAAATGCATACATAATAACCCATCTTATCACAATTTCACGTGTTCTTCAACTACTTCGCGATCGCTTAAGTGGTATTTCACTCCTTCGATTTCCTGATAGTCTTCGTGACCTTTACCTGCAACAACGATAACATCCCCTTCCTGGCCGTTGTCGATGGCGTAGGCAATTGCTTCTTTACGGTCTTCAATCATGATGTATGCACCATCTGCTTTTTTTACCCCTTCGATGATGTCTGCGATGATGTCGGCAGGTTTTTCAAAGCGAGGGTTGTCAGAGGTGATGATGGTAAGATCTGCCATACGGGAGGATACCTCACCCATTTCAAAACGACGGGAGCGGGCACGATTGCCGCCGCAGCCGAATACGGTAACGATTCGTTTTGGGTTGTATTCCTTTAAGGATTTTAATAAGCTTTCTAAGCTCATGGCATTGTGGGCGTAGTCAATCATCAATGTAAATTTGTCTGAAGCTGGCACAATTTCCACACGGCCTTTTACCTGCACATCTTTTAATACGCTCTGGATCAGTGCCAGATCGTCTGTAAAGTGAAGACATACGGCGATTGCGGTGAGAGAGTTGTATACGCTGAAGCGTCCTGGGATATCTACTTCCACAGGCATATCTACCTTGCCTGTCAGGTGATAACGAATGCCAAGGATGCCTGGTTTGGTGAACAGATCAAGCTGGGTTGCTTTTAAGTCGGCGTTTTTTTCCAGACCGAAGGTTTCAATCTGGCAGGTTGCCTGGGCGATGATCTGGTCTACATACGGATCGTCTGCATTTACAATGCCCACCTTGCACTGTTTGAACAGCAGGGCTTTGCAGTTTAAGTAATCTTCAAAGTCGGCGTGTTCGTTTGGACCGATGTGATCTTCGGAAAGGTTGGTAAAAATGCCGAAGTCGAAGGTAAATCCGGATACGCGGTGGAGCATCAGTCCCTGAGAGGATACTTCCATAACCACACATTTACAGCCGGCCTCTACCATTTTGGCAAAGGTTTCCTGCAGGATGTAGGACTCTGGAGTGGTGTTGTTGGCTGGTGTGTGTTCTTCTCCTATGATGGTTTCAATGGTTCCGATCAGACCGGTCTTAATGCCAGTTTTTTCTAATACGGATTTGACCATGTATGTTGTGGTCGTTTTCCCTTTGGTTCCGGTAACGCCGATGGTTGTCAGTTTTTCAGCTGGATTGCCAAAGTATTCTGCGGACATGCAGGCCAGAGCCAGACGGTTGTTGGCGGTCTGGATAATAGTGATGTCATAGTCTGCTAACTGCTCAGTTACATCTTTTTCCACGATGATGGCAGCAGCACCTTTTTCTGCCACGTCCACCACGAAGTCGTGGGCATCACGGGCTGTGCCGCTGATGCAGACAAACACGTCGCCGGCTACGACTTTTCTGGAATCATAAACCAGATGATTGATTTCTGTATCAACATTGCCGCGCAGACAGGTGTATTCAAGTTTTGATAATAAGCTGGAAAGTTTCATATTGTTCTCCTTTGCGGGATATGCGCAATGCTGTTTGTCAAAAAGCATTCTTTATTAATATATGTGATAGTTGTAATATGCGTTATACGTCGATTTCTCCCGTACAGATCGTTGTGGCTGGTCCTGTCATAAATACGGTGTTGTGAGCTCTGTCGTATTCGATTTCCAGGTCGCCGCCTAGCAGATGCACGATGACTTTGTCATCGGTGTAGCCGTTTACAATGCAGGCTACCACGCTGGCACAGGAGCCGGTACCGCAGGCTAAGGTTTCGCCGGAACCCCGTTCCCATACACGCATGTCGATATTCTGTCTATCGATGACATGAACGAATTCGGTGTTCACACGGTCAGGGAAGTAAGGATGGTGTTCAAACAGCGGTCCGATCTTTTCTAAGTCCAGTGCATGCACATCGTCTACGAAGACAACGCCGTGAGGGTTACCCATGGAAATGCCTGTGATTTCGTAATCATAGATCTGACCATCCAGTTCAATTTGAATTGGCACATTGATAGCTGTTGGCTCAGCGTGATTTGGAATGGCCATTGGAATCACTTCCGGATTCAGTATTGGTTCGCCCATATCAACTACAACGGACTGTACTTTGTCATTTTCCACGTGCAGGATCAATGTTTTGATGCCGGATAAGGTATCCACGGTGATGGTGGTTTTATCCACGAGCTTGTTGTCGTAGACGTATTTTGCCACACAGCGGATGGCATTGCCGCACATTTTTCCTTCGGAACCGTCGGAGTTGAACATGCGCATCTTGCAGTCAGCCACGTCCGATGGACAGATGGCGATAAGACCGTCAGAGCCAATGCCGAAATGACGGTCGCTAACCTTTCTGGCAGTTTCATTAAAGTCTATAATGGTTTCTTCGAAACAATTTACGTAGATATAATCGTTTCCACAACCATGCATTTTGGTAAATTTCATGTTTATAATTCCTTTCAACTTTGTTCCTCACAAATCTACTTAGCAGTTTAGCATAAATAAGTACAAAGAAAAACCCTTTTTATTGCGACTTTGGGTTTGCTATTTATAAGAAAAGTTGTTAATATGTTGGTATATATTTGTAGAAGTTATGATTACAAATGAAATACACTTCCTGTCTCGCCGTAGAGCAGGGGAGTTGAGAGGAGTAAAAATGTTAGAGAAGATTTTTAAATTGAAACAGAGTAACACGAATGTAAAGACAGAAGTCATTGCAGGTATTACTACATTCATGACAATGGCCTATGTATTAGCTGTTATTCCATCTACATTAGGAGCAGCAGGAATGGACAAAAATGCCGTTCTGGTTGCAACAGCGCTGGCATCTTGTCTGGGTACCTTAGTCATGGCGTTGATTGCAAATTATCCATTTGCCCTTGCGCCGGGATTAGGTTTAACAGCTTATTTTGCATATACGGTATGCGGCAGCATGGGATATTCATGGCAGATTGCGCTTCTGGCCGTATTTGTAGAAGGTCTTGTATTTATTGTTTTATCTCTGACCAAGGTACGAGAAGCGATTTTCTATGCGATACCAATGCAGTTGAAAAAGGGTATCTCTGTAGGTATTGGTCTGTTTATCGCATTTATTGGTCTGCAGAGCGCAGGTATTGTAGTAAATGATGACTCTACACTGGTAACACTGGTGGATTTTAGAGCGGACTTCCATACAACCGGTATTTGTGCCCTGTTGGCGATTATTGGATTCTTTATTGTAACCATTCTTTATGTTAAGAAATTTAAAGGTGCCATTCTGGTAGGTATCGTAGCTACCTGGGTCATCGGTATGATCTGTCAGGCAACAGGTATCTATGTGGTTGACGAAGCGG
>JAFUPY010000075.1 GCA_017472565.1 Eubacterium sp. | reverse complement strand
TGTTTGCGGATGATATTATCCTTGTGAATTTTGATAACAACCTTGTGGAATTGAACAAGTGTGTGGAGAAAGACGGTACCATGTCTTTTGTGACAACAGCCCATAAGGCAGGAAAGAAAACCTACCGCAGAAGTGTGACCTTTCTGATGCTGGCTGCTGTCTGGAAACTGTATCCAGAGTATTCTGTGTTTGTGCAGCATGCCATTGGACCAGGTTACTTTTGCGAATTGAGGGATGAAGAGAACAACATCATTCCGCCGAATCAGGCATTTATTGATGCAGTAGCGGCAAAAATGCAGCAGATGCAGGCGGATGATCTGCCATTTGTGAAGTCCAACATCCATACCCGGGACGCGGTGAAGATGTTCGGGGATTTCCATATGGAAGACAAGAAAAAGCTGCTTCGCTACCGCAGAAGCTCCAGAATCAATATTTATGATCTGGATGGGTATAAAGAGTATTTTTATGGCTCTATGGCACCATCCACAGGCTATTGTAAGTATTTTGAATTGGAGCTGTATCAGAATGGATTTATGCTTGTATTTCCGTTGGCAGAGGAATCCAAAGTGGTTCCGGCTTTTCGCCATTCGGACAAGCTGTTTACCATTTTAAATGAATCTTCTCAGTGGGGAACCAGCCTTGGGGTTGGCACCATGGGCGCGTTGAATGACGTCATTGCCAGCGGCCGCATCCAGGATCTGATCCAGATTCAGGAGGCTGCCATGGAGCAGAAATTATCCAAGGTGGCAGAGCAGATCGCAGCTGCAGGGAATTGCAAGTTTGTCATGATTGCTGGTCCATCCTCTTCAGGAAAAACAACCTTTTCCCGTCGTTTATCCATGCATCTGAGAGCCCAGGGGTTGAATCCCCATCCGATTGCGCTGGATGATTTTTACGTGAACCGGGGGCAGACACCAAAGGATGAACATGGAGAGTACGACTTTGAATGTTTGGAGGCGATAGACATTGCGCTGTTCAACAGTATTATGTCAGACCTGTTTTTGGGAAAAGAACGTCAGATGCCGACCTTTAATTTTAAGACCGGCCTGCGGGAATTTAGAGGTGACACCTTACAATTGGGGAAGGATGACATCTTAGTCATCGAAGGCATCCATGGACTGAACAACAAACTTTCCTATCTCCTTCCAGAAGAAAGCAAGTTCAAGATCTATATCAGTGCCTTGACCCAGTTAAATATTGATGAACACAACAATCTGTCCACCTCTGATGGACGTCTGATCCGTCGTATGGTTCGAGATGCCAGAGTGCGAAATACCAATCCATCCGATACGCTGGCAAGATGGGCATCCGTTCGACGCGGTGAAGAGAAAAATATCTTCCCATTCCAGGAAGAAGCAGATGTGATGTTCAATTCCGCTTTGATTTACGAGCTGGCTGTATTAAAAGCTTATGCGGAGCCATTGCTTTTCAGCGTTGGTCCAGACAGCCCACAGTACATCGAGGCAAAACGATTGCTGAAATTTTTGGAATATGTATTGCCGATTCCAAGTGAAATGATCAATCACAACTCCATTTTGAGAGAGTTTATTGGAGGCAGCTGCTTCCATGCCTAAGACCAGGCAGAACAAAAAATAAATAGTTATAACATGAGTAAAACAGAGGATCGCGGCTGCAGGTGTCGAAAGACCGCAGGTGAGGAAAGTCCGGGCTTCACAGGGCAGGATGCCGGATAACGTCCGGTGGAGGCGACTCCAAGGAAAGTGCAACAGAAATATACCGCCACACTTGATGTGGTAAGGTTGGAAGGGCAGTGTAAGAGACTACCGCCTGGCTGGTAACAGACAGGGCATATGTAAACCCCATCCGAAGCAAGACCGAAACAAAGCGTTGACGTGGCCCGCCAGCTTTAGGTAGGTCGCTTGAAGTCACTGGCAACAGTGATTCTAGATAGATGATTCTCCAATGACATAACCCGGCTTATCGTTTTGCTCATATTTAAAAATTAAGGCTTCAGATTCGTCTGGAGCTTTTTGCTTTGTGGGAGAGGCATTTTTGAAAGCCATAAGAACTGCATAAAAATACGAAAAAAAACATATAAAGTGGGGGTTAAACACTAAAAAAGAGAAAAAACTTCTTAAAAATCTTAAATTTAGATAAAGAACAATTCCCTTGCATTGACACTCATTTTCCTTAAGGGTAAGATACTTACTAGGCAATATTTTGTAGGAGTTACGTTATTCTATGTTTGGATATATTAATGTGAACCGCAAGGAATTATCAAAAGAAAATATGGATATCTACCAGTCCTATTATTGTGGGCTTTGCCATGCCCTAAAGCAGGACAGCGGTATCAAAGGACAGATGTTTTTGAATTATGATATGACCTTTTTGATTCTGCTGTTGACAGGGTTGTATGAGCTGGAAGAAGAGACCAGAGAGTTCGTGTGTCCGCTGCATCCAGGCAAGAAGAAAACAGAGCGCATCAATGAGGCAACACGCTATGCAGCAGAGATGAATGTGCTTTTGGCGTATCACAATCTGGAAGATGACTGGAGAGATGACAAGGCTTATGCAAAGCGTGCCATTTCCCAGATGATCAAAAAGGATTTTAAGCGGATCGTGGAAAAATATCCCCGTCAGGCCAGGGCTTTGGAAACTTATATGGAAAAGCTGATTGCCTGTGAGAAAAAGAAAGAGTATAATCTTGACCTGATTGCCGGACTGACCGGTGAAATGCTGGGAGAAATCTTTGCCTGGAAGGAAGATATCTGGGCAGATGAAATGCGCTGCCTTGGATTTTACATGGGTAAGTTCATCTATCTGATGGATGCTTATGAGGATCTGGATAAGGATGAAAAAAATAAAAAATATAATCCATTTTCCCAGTTTCGGGCAGAAAATAAGGACGACTACGAGACCATTTCCAAGTTGATCCTGACAAGTATGATGTCAGAATGTGCCAAGTCTTTTGAAAGACTGCCGATTTTACTTCACGCAGACATCATGCGCAATATTTTGTATTCGGGCGTCTGGTCCAAGTACGAATTGATACAGTTAAAGAAGAAAAAGAGGAGGAAGACGCGGTGAGAAATCCTTACGAGGTCTTAGGTGTTTCACCAAGTGCTACCGATGAAGAAATAAAAAAAGCATACCGCAAGCTGAGCCGTCAGTACCATCCGGATGCCAATGTGAACAGCCCAAATGCGGCCAGGGCAGAGGAAAAGTTCAAGGAAATTCAGCAGGCGTATAATCAGATCATGCGCGAGAAGCAGCAGGGCTACAGCGGTGGTTATCAGAATGGTGCCTATGGACAGCAGCAAGGCGGTTACGGCCAGGGTGGATACAACCAGGGCGGCTACGGCCAGGGTGGTTACGATCCGTTTGGTCAGGGTGGCTATGGGCCGTTCGGTCAGGGCGGCTATTGGCAGCAGGGCTATGGTGGCGCCTATCAGGGTTATAGCAGTCAGAGTACCAATCCACAGGACAATTCCAACGAGATGAGAGCCGCGGCCAACTATATCAATGCAGGCCATTATCAGGAAGCCCTGAATATTTTAAATCGCATGAAGGAACGTACCGCTCGCTGGTATTATTTTTCAGCAGCGGCCAATCAGGGTGCGGGCAATAATGTAATTGCCATGGAGCATGCCAGAAAAGCAGTGGAAATGGAACCAAGCAATATGGAATACCGACAATTTCTGCAGAACCTGGAATATGGTGGAACCTGGTATACAAATATGGGGCAGTCCTACGGAAAGCCATTTAATGCGACAGGTCTTTGCCTGTCACTTTGCTGTGCCTCCATGTGCTTTAGCGGATGCTGCTTTGGTCCGTTTTTCTAAAGCTAAGAAACGGCAAAAGTCAGCAGACGACTCTTAGCCGCTTCCTAACCTCTCATTAACTCCATCTTTACCAGTTGGATGATAGAATAAAAGTGCGTAAAGAAAACAAGAGACGACACTTTTTTGTTCTGTCTGGGAGGTGAAAGTTATGATGGATGTTTTAGCAATTGTACTGACATTTGCGATTTTATTTGTAGCAATGGCTGTTGTATTGAAACTGCCAACAAAAAAACAGGACTAACTCTTTTTCGTATTCCCGCTTTGAAGGAAAAGAAATCCATTATAAATCCCAGTTGTACAGTGAGAGAGACGAGACTTTGGTGTAATCATCGATTATGTCAAAGTCTCGTTTTTTAAGTCGAATTTACTGTTCGTATAAACTGTATGCACAACATCCCTTTGCCAAATCTTTGCTAATCATTTACCATAGATATGGTAGAATAATAAGTCAGGGAGGAGTTAATGCATGAACAATAGTGTAAGAGGTATGATTCGAGATGCTGCATTTATGATAGCCGTTCTGGCCGCGATGTATTTGATTAACTTTGCGATACAGGAAGTGTTCGAAACCCATACAATGATTGCGGCGATTTTCGTGTTGGGTGTGTTTATCATTTCTATGAAAACAGAAGGTTATTTTTGGGGAATCTTAGCGTCTCTGTTATGTGTGTTTATTGTCAACTTTACGTTTACGGCACCTTATTATGCATTCAATTTTACCATTCCGGAGAACCTGGCATCGGCCCTTGTTATGCTGGTGGTCTCTATCATGACAAGTGCCATGAATACCAAGGTAAAGATTCAGGAAAAGTTAAAACGTGAGACAGAGCAGGAGCGTATGCGAGCCAATCTGCTTCGCGCTATTTCTCACGATCTGCGTACGCCGCTTACTTCGATTTATGGTTCTACCTCTACAGTCATCCAGCATTACGATATGTTAGACAAGGCACGAAAGCTTCAGCTGCTGGATGAAGTGCGTAATGACGCGGACTGGCTGATACGAATGGTGGAAAATCTGCTGTCCGTTACCCGTATGGGAGATGGCAATGTGCAGATAGCAAAGACCCCAACGGTATTGGAAGAATTGCTGGAATCGGTTTTGGTGAAGTTCAGAAAGCGTTATCCAAATCAGAAAGTACATGTGTCTCTGCCGGAGGAATTTATCATGATTCCAATGGATGCCATGTTGATTGAACAGGTATTGATCAATCTTTTAGAAAATGCAATGATGCATGCAGTTGGAATGCAGAACCTGTGGATCAATGTTCGCATTTCAGAGAACAATGCAATTGTTGAAGTTGCGGATGATGGATGTGGGCTTACGTCAGAACAGTTGGAGAAGATTTTTACCGGTTCTGTAAAAAGTGACTCTAAGCTTTTGGATGGAAAACGAAACAGTATGGGAATTGGTATGCTGGTGTGTAATGCGATCATAAAGGCTCACGGTGGTACCATTTCTGCAAAAAATAGAGAAGGCGGCGGAACAGCAATCTGTTTTGTCCTGGAAATAGAGGAGGTTAATCTTGAGCAATAATAAATATAAAGTCCTCATTATAGAAGACGATGCAAATATCTGTAGTTTTATCAAAACAATTCTGGAGGCAAATGGATATCAGGCAATTGCCGCAGGAAACTGTGCACAGGGAAAAATGATGTTCACTTCTTATGTGCCAGATCTGATAATTTTAGATCTTGGTCTGCCTGATTGTGATGGAACCGAAGTGATTCGATTTGTGCGAGAGTCATCCAGCACTGCAATTGTGGTGCTGTCTGCCCGTTCTGACGAGTATGACAAGGTACAGGCATTGGATATGGGAGCCAATGATTATATTACAAAACCATTTGGTACGGAGGAACTGCTTGCCAGAGTGCGTGTGGCACTGCGGAACCGTCGTCAGGAAAGCGGGATTGCGCCAGGCACCAGGTTCACATTGGCGGATTTGGAAATCAACTACGATAAACGTCAGGTATTCGTAAAAGGTGAGGAAGTAAAGCTGACCCAGACAGAGTACAATATTTTAGCTTACCTTTCGGAACATGTTGGAAAGATCATGACCTATGCAGTGATTATTCGAAGTGTTTGGGGTGTGATGGATTCCGGCAGCATTAAGAAGCTGCAGGTAAATATGGCAAGTATCCGCAAAAAACTGGGTTCTCGCATAGACAATGACAACACCCATTATATTATCAATGAACTGGGTGTTGGCTATCGTATGTTAGAAGAGAGCGAAATCGAATAACGTTATCATACATAAAAAGAGCTACTGTCTAATATTTGTACCTCCGCAGAAAAAATGAAAAGCACGATGCTAAGAATCGCATCTTACCTTTTATTTTCTTCTGCTACGGGGATAACAGTTATTAGATAGCAGCTCTTTTTTATGTTTAGGCTAATAACGCTTCTCGTTTACTGCGCAGCAAGAGAACCTGAGGATTGGTCTCGCCAAAGTCTCGTTCCAATTCCATTTCCAGTTCCAAATAGCGTCTGGAGGCTTCTTCCATATCTCCTTTGAGACGATAATGGTCTGCCAGTGCTTCCTTGGTGCGGGCTGTCTGGAGACTGGCTTCCCCATTCAGACGGATGTTTAAGTCTAAGGCCTGATTTAAATAATTTTCTGCCTCTTCATAGTTGCCCAGGTTAGAGTGACAGATACCTAAGTCTACCAGAGAATATTCATGATTGGTAATGATTTCACCGGTAGCGAACATAAAGTAATCATAACTTAACTGACAATATTCCAGAGCCTTTTCATACTTGCCCTGTTCCATATACATACGCTCGATTTCCACCACGGTATCGCCAGAGTGGTAGTGCATTTGATTTTTTTCTTCCTGGGTTTCGCAGGCATCCACCAGTTTGTCAAAAATGTCCATGGCCTGATCCAGATACTTCTTGGAGGTTTCAAAGTCTCGTTTTTTATAGGCACAGCGGCCTAGCTTACTGCAGCTTACTGCAACCAGCTTGTGGTATGGACCAAGGGAGGCGATGCGATGGTTCAGACCCTCCAGATAATATGGTTCCGCGCTGATGTCATCTCCACTGTTGTGGTAAGCACCGGCAAGCCATGTGGCAGCGTTGCCGGACTGTTCCGTATTTGGACCATATTCCGCCAAGACGGCATCATAGTACGCATGGGAACTCTTGATGGACACTTCAAAACGTCCACAGATCCATGCACAGTTGATAAAGTTGCCATATGGATCCATCACCTCTTTTGCTGGAACCGGATAATTGTTAAGCAAATGAATAACATATGGTGCCAGAGATTCCCGATGTTCTACGGTAAAGAACCAGAAGTCCTTAACAACTTCTCGAAGTCCGTAAATAAATTCCTTACAGGATGCAGGCGTTGGGGCAAGCTGCGCTTTTACTACGTCACAAATGACCGGATGGAGCATAAGATAATCGTTTTCATCGTTCAGCATCAGCCAGCTTTTTGCCAGCAGACTATTGACCGGGTCAAAGCTTTCCAGTTCTGCAATCTCGCCGAAAAGAGAGACATCCATACCGGTGTATGGCAGCAGGCACATGTAGCAGAGTACCTGCTGTTCTTCTTCGTTGAGAGAAGAAAGCTTGAAAAGCTGTTTGATATAGTCAAAGGAAGTCAGTTTTACCTTACGGTCCAGACTTTCCTTTAATTGTGTATTGGTACCGCTCTCTTTTAACAGCGCCAGCATTTTTTCCGGTTTTACAAAGCTTGCGCGCATCTGCTTGGCAATCAGCTCTACCGTGATGGTATGGCAGTTGACCAATTCCAGAATCTCGTTTACCACAGCCATATCCTTTGGCGGCAATGGACGTCCGTAAGCAGTAGTAAAAATCTTGCGGACCTTTTCAAAGTCCTGGATTTTTCCAACCGGATAATATGGGTAGTCCATGTGTTCGTTTCGCGTGGTGACCAGCACATCGTATGGTCCATTCAGCACATCTTCCAGATGCGGGTCATTGTCCACATCGAAGTTGTCGATGATCAGAAGTGTACGGTTGGAGGACAAGTCCTTTAACACCTGCAGCTTGCGCTGAAAATATGCTTCTGGTGATTCGGCGTCTTCACCGCTGGCGGTGCTTCTTCTCAGGTTTTCAATATTGATCTCGTCACCGGTGATCAGCTCCAACAGATTGGAAGTGTAGCCGGTAAAAAGTACCGTGTCATATCTGTCTGCATAGTACTTCGCGTAGCCCTTGGCAATCTCGCTCTTTCCAATGCCGCCCATGCCCTGTAAGAACAGTACATGGTCCTGTTTCAGATAGTCTGCGATTTCAGCCAATTCTGCTTCACGGCCAACGAACATGCTCCGAGGTGCTACATTGTGTCCCACCAGTCGCCAACGATTTGGGTTGTGAGAGATCACATCCCCATCGGACAGATTCAGAATCCGTTCCTTTAATTCTTCAATGCGTGCCTCCAGCGGCGGACAGATTGCATCCAGCCAGTGGTAAGGTCCAAGGTGATACTGCAGACGATCCGGCAGCATTTCATCATCCACCTTGAATGGCAGAATATATTTACAGATATGGGTAGCCTGGGTCACTTCCTTGGCAACCTCTGCGGATTCGATGGAGTTTTTGCTGACAATAATGACATAAATATCACACTGGCGCAGCCCCTTCATAATAGCTCCGGCCCAGTCCTGTTTGTTAATGCCTTCCACATCGATCCAGCAGCGAATACCAGCTGCCTCCAGATAATGGCGGATGGCATCTGCAATGGCTGCATCCTTCCGGCTGTAACTGATAAATACAGAATGTTCCATAGTGTCTCTCCTAACGTTTTTTCAATATGTCAATACGAGCATTGGCTCGAAAATGGATGTCCTTTTCAATCGTATATCTTGATTGTATTTTACTGGAAAATCTCTGTCAATGCATGTTTCAAATATGTTATACTATAGAAAATTTTACCAAAGAATATATGAGGAAAAGCAAATGAAAAAGATATTATATGGGATTGTGTTTGTCCTGCCCTTTATATTAGGCGCGATTGGTTTTTATCTGGGAGGAGAAATTGCCAGAGATTCTCTGTATTATAGCTTATCTCTGTATTTCATGAGTTTGAATAGTGATTCGGTCAATCCACTGATTGAGATTGCCAGATGGATGGCGCCTGTTATGACGGCCAGTGGTTTGATTTTGGCAATTAAAAGTGCGGTCAGCCGTCTGCGTGACAAAGTATCCTGTATGCATGGCGATGCCACTGCAGTGTATAGTGATGGGGGCAATGCCAACGGTGAATTGCTGATGAATACGTTAAAACATGGGATTGCCTCTGATAAAGCAGTGGTAAAAGGTGCCCGTTCTCACATTCTGATGTTTGAAAATGATGTGGATAACCTAAACTTTTATCAGACCAATCAGGCATTTTTTGAAAATCAGAAGGTATATATGAAGCTGGAAAAGATGGATTCTTATCTGTTAAAGGAAAGTAAGGTTCACTTTTTTAACAGCAATGAGATCATTGCCAGACAGTACTGGAAGGAAAGACACCTGCTTTCCTATCTGGATGCAGAGCCAGCCAGTCAGCAGGAGACAGATGCGGTGGGAGAACAATTGCAGGTGGATGTAGCTATCGTTGGATTTGGCCCATTGGGACAGCGTATGCTCCAGTATGGGCTGTTGAACAATATCTACTCCAACAAGCAAAGAATCACATACCATGTTTTTGGGGACAGCCGTCTGTATCAGCAGGTATATCCTTCCTTCCCGATGATGAACCAGGACAGCATTGTGTTCCACGTACAAGACTGGCGGGAAGATTTTTCCATATTTTCCAAGATGGAGCGGGTCATTTTGACAGAAGAACCAGATCTGGAGCTGGTGCAGGATCTGCTGTATACCTGTAACAATACCCGGATTGATTATTTTTCCAAGGGAAATATTGTGCTGGAAGATGTTTATAAAACAGATCTTTTGTATGGATATGGAAAAGCAGCAGACATCTATACAGAAGAAAATATTAAGACCGATCGTCTGTATCAGGCAGCCATGGAGCTGAATTATAAGTACGCATGTCTCTATGGCGGTGTATGTGGAAGTGCCGAAGAAATTGCTGCTATGGACAAAAAGGTGGCGATGGAGCGTGAATGGAATGCGCTGGATGGCTTTACCAAGGGCTCCAATATTACCTCCGCAGATTACCATGAGATCCGCAAGCAGGTAATTGCATACTCCATGCAGGTCGGGAAAGAATTGACGCCAGACGAATTGGCAGAAGGGGAACATATTCGCTGGAGCCGTTTCCATTTCCTGAATCACTGGAGCTATGGTGTACCTGAAAATGGCAAGAATAAAGATGGTAAAAAGAAGATTCATGTTTGTCTGGTGCCATACGAAGAACTGCCTGAAAAGGAGAAAAAGAAAGACTTTGAAGCTGTAGAGCTGTTGTTAGAATTATTTCAATAAAACAACCTGGTATCTGTGAATGTAAAACCACAGGAAAAATGTGGTTAAGATTTTTCAATTTCATTGACAAAACTTGCTCCAAAAGGGTATCATTACACTAGTTATAGATTCCGGATATGGATCTATGACGGTGTATTAGCAACAATTATCCCAGTTGCTAGTCGTATTTTTTGAAGCAAACCTAATCATTATCCAAAGATCGAGATCTGGAATTCCAGGTCTCTTTCTTTTTGTAGTTATTTCATATTGGAATAGATAAACGGTGTTTTTGAATCGCGGACAAATGTATTCCGATATATAATATCATTAGACGATTGAAAGATACCCCTAAAAGCTTTTTACTAGTTTCCAATTAGTAGAAAACTCCTTATTATAAAAACCTAGAGACCCCAAAGAAGAGGAAGCGTGCCGTGTGGTGCGCTTCCTTTTCGCCTTTTATTGTGTTACACTTATAGACAGCAGAAACAAGGAGGTGCACGGATATGGAACAAACAAAACAGCGTATTCGAATCTCCGTGCGCAATCTTGTAGAATTTGTATTGCGAAGCGGAGACATTGACAATCGTCGCGGTAAGGCAGCAGAGCGGGAAGCCATGCAGGAAGGCAGCCGCATGCACCGCAAGATCCAGCGCCGTATGGGGGCTGAGTATCAGGCGGAGGTTGGTCTCCGCATGGAGATTGATAAGGAGAACTATTGCCTGGTAATTGAGGGCAGAGCCGATGGCATCATTGTGGATTCTGCCACTGGCAGAGTGACTGTGGATGAAATCAAAGGCATTTATCGGGATGTGCAGTCTATGGAAGATGCCGTTCCCGTGCATCTTGCCCAGGCAAAATGCTATGCTTTTATTTATGCATTGCAGAATGACCTGCATGAGATACAGGTGCAGATGACCTATGCCAATCTGGATACGGAGGACATCCGGTATTTTCACTATTCCTATACCACCAATGAACTGCAATCCTGGTTTGCGGATATCATTTTGTCCTATCAGAAATGGGCAGACTTTCAATGTGAGTGGAAGCAGATTCGACAGAATTCCATTCAGCAGTTGGAGTTTCCGTTTCCATATCGAGATGGCCAAAAAGCATTGGTTTCCGATGTGTATCGCACGCTGCTGCGAAAAAAAATACTGTTTATCCAGGCTCCAACGGGAGTTGGCAAAACCATTTCCACTGTATTTCCTGCCGTAAAAGCGGTAGGAGAAGGACTGGGTGATAAGATCTTTTATCTGACAGCAAAGACAATCACCAGAACCGTGGCAAAGGATACGTTTTCTATTTTGGCTGATCATGGATATCAGGGAAAAGTACTGGAACTGACAGCCAAGGAAAAGCTTTGCTTTTGTCAGGAAGTGGACTGTAATCCGGTCAATTGTCCGTATGCCAAAGGGCATTTTGACAGAGTTAATGATGCCGTGTTCGACCTGATCACCAGAGAGAATCAGTTTACCAGAGAACTGTTTTTAGAGCAGGCAGAGCGATTTCGTGTCTGTCCCTTTGAACTGAGCCTAGACACCTCTCTTTGGAGCGATGTCATCATCTGCGACTACAATTATGTCTTTGATCCCAACGTGTATCTGAAACGATTTTTTGCGGATGGCACTAGGGGAGAATACTTCTTTCTGGTGGACGAGGCCCACAATCTGGTGGAGCGTGGCCGGGAAATGTACAGTGCCCATTTGACCAAGGAGTCCTTTTTGAAACAGAAGCGTATCTTAAAGCATTACTCAAAAAGGCTGGAACAGCGTCTGGAAAAGTGCAACAAGCAGATGTTGGAGTGGAAAAGGGAATGCGAGGATTACTGTATCTACGATAACACAGGCGCCTTTATCTTTTCCCTGATGCAGCTTGGGGCAGAGATGGACAAGTTTTTACAGACCCATCCTGAGTTTCCGGAACGAAAGGAAGTGTCCGAGTTTTACCTGAATCTACGACACTTTTTAAATATATTTGATGTGTTGGATGAAAATTATGTGATTTACACAGATTTCAATGAGGACGGAGAATTCTGTCTCCACTTGTACTGTGTCAATCCGGCGGCCAATATTCAGGAGCGATTGGGCAGAGGGATTAGTACCGTCTTTTTTTCTGCCACCTTGCTGCCAATTCAATATTATAAGAGTTTGCTTAGCACCAGGGAAGATAACTATGCGGTGTATGCCCAGTCTGTCTTTTCCCAAAAACAGAGGCTTCTTATGGTAGGTAAGGATGTAAGCAGTCTCTACACTCGAAGAAACCAGTTGGAATTTGCTAAAATCGCCAGGTACATTTACCAGACAGCTATGGCAAAGACCGGCAATTATCTGGTCTTTTTCCCATCCTATAAGATGATGGAGCAGGTGTATGAAGCGTATCTGCCAGTCAATCTGGGGAAAACTGATTGCCTGATTCAGACCACAGGTATGAGCGAGTCAGAGAGGGAAGCCTTTGTGGAAGCATTTTCTGGTAATGCGAAAGACTGCGATGGGGCAGAAAGAATGTCCCAAAAGAACTCTGGTACAGACAGAAAATCCCTGGTGGGTTTCTGTGTTCTCGGCGGTATTTTCTCCGAAGGTCTGGACTTGAAAAATGAGCAGTTGATCGGTGTGATTATCGTTGGCACAGGGCTTCCGCAGATCTGTACCCAGAGGGAAATCCTGAAAAATTACTACCAGGAAGAAAAGGGACAGGGATTTGCCTATGCCTATCTCTATCCGGGCATGAACAAGGTACAGCAGGCCGCTGGTCGTGTGATTCGAACCGAAAAAGATCAGGGCGTGATTGCGCTTCTGGATGAACGTTTTCTGCGCCGGGATTATCTGGATCTGTTTCCACGAGAATGGCAGGACTATCAGGTGTGTGACCTGGAAAGTATGCAGGAGAAGCTGGAACACTTCTGGAGGCATGGCAGTGAAACCGTATGAGAAAAGTAAGGCAATCCTGCAAGAAATAAAGTAAGCATACAGGAAATAAAACCGGGATCGTATGTGAATGTATAATAATGAGGACAAAATAAAATGAAAAAACAGGAAAAAACCAACGTGATGCGCGTGTTGGATCAGAAAAAAGTAAACTACAAACAATACTGCTATGCAGACACCGACGCTATCAGTGGCGCAGAAGTGGCAGAGGCCATGGGGCAGAATCCCGAACAGGTATTTAAAACACTGGTCACTATCGGTCACTCCAAGAAAAATTACGTGTTCGTAATCCCTGTCCTAAAGGAACTGAATCTGAAAAAAGCAGCCAGGGCAGTGGGGGAAAAAAGCATAGAGATGCTCAAAGCCAAAGAACTTTTGCCGCTGACAGGCTACATCCATGGTGGTTGCTCGCCCATCGGTATGAAGAAGTTTTTTGCCACGACCTTTGATGTGGCAGCGGCAGAACGGGATACCATTATCTTTAGTGCAGGAAAGATTGGCTATCAGGTAGAAGTGGCGCTGAAAGATCTGGAAAAAGTCATTCCCTTTGCATTGAAGGATGTGTGTGATCTGTAACTAAAAAACAGCAGAAAAGCTGGGAAAACCAAGATTTTCTCATGTCCCTCGGTTGACCGAAGATGAGGGGCATGGTAAAATATTCTTGATCGGAAAGTTTCATAATATAAATAAGATGCTATTATAGGCGAACTTCTTAGAGAGGTTCGTCTCTTATTGTTGCTAAAACTAGTGGAAAAATGTCAAAATAAATAGGAGATATTTTTCTAAGTGGAGGATACTATGAAATCATTATACGAACTGGTAGCACCTTATGAGTCGGTTTCGTTAATCGGAATGTGCAAAAATGCAGGAAAGACAACCACCTTGAATCAGTTGATTGCGGAGTTAAAAACCCATGGTGTTTCTTTTGGTGCCACATCGGTTGGACGGGACGGCGAAAGCACGGACCTGGTGACCAATACGGTAAAACCAGGTATTTTTGTTTATAAGGGAACCATTGTTGCTACCGCAGCAGATCTGCTGAAATACTGCGATACAACCAGAGAAATTTTATATTCTACCGGGATTTATACTCCGATGGGAGAGATCATCGTCTTCCGTGCTCTGACCGACGGTTTTGTACAGATTGCAGGTCCATCCATGACCACGCAACTGGCAGATGTTTCCAATATCATCCGTCCTTATGGCGTAGAAAAAATACTGATAGATGGGGCATTGGGAAGGAAAAGTCTCTGTTCCAAAAAGGTAAGCCAGAGTACCATTCTGTGTACGGGTGCTTCCTATCACAAGGATATGCGTACAGTAATTCGAGATACTGCTTATACCTGTGAACTCTTACAGCTCCCACAGGCAGAATTTGAAGTGCCAGGTAAGCTGTGGGAACAGAATGATATCAAGTACATTCCCGTGTACGACAAAACGGACATTCAGCTTCCAGAAGAACGGATGACCGTGGAAAAGATCTGGCGGAAAGGGGCAGAAAATCCACCGGAATATATTGTGGTTCAGGGTGGCCTCACCGATGCCATGGTAAAAACACTGATCATGTCAAACGCAGACCTGCGTAACAAAAAAATGGTTCTGTTGGATGGCAGCAAAATCCTGCTTTCCAGTGATATGTACGAAAAGCTGCGAATCAAGGGACTACAGTTCGAAGTGGCGGATGCACTGGAATTGCTTGCGGTGACCATCAATCCGTTCTCAGCATACGGATTTCATTTTGACAAAGATGTGTTTATGGAGCAGATGTCAGCGGCAATTACTGTGCCGGTATATAATGTTCGTGACAGTCTGTTGAAAAACAATCAGTAAGTATCTTATTTGGGGGAATTGCAATGATTCAATTAACATATGAACAGAAAAGCAGTGTTGGTCTGCAGTATATCCTGGATCGATTAAATCCATCCTCACCATACGGGCAGGAGAAGGTGCGTCGGCTGGCTCCTTACACGGTGGATGAGAAGGACAAACTCTTGGAAGAACTGTCCAATCTGGAAAAATTGATCGCAAAAAAGGAGGATTTAAAACAAGAAATTAATCACTTGCGACGCATATTTATGCAGATGAAAGACGTGCGTCAGGCCATAAAAAAGGCCGGTGAGATGTGTTTGAATGACATCGAACTGTTCGAGATGAAGAACTTTTTGATTGCCTGTGAGCAGGCAAGAAGTGTCTATACCTTTATCAAAGGACAGACCGGAATGACAGGACTTGATTATATGGATGTGGAAGCTGCGCTGAACATCTTAGATCCAGATGGCCGACGTATTCCAAGTTTTTATATCTACGAAGCCTATTCTGAAAAGTTGGCTGATATTCGTATCCGCAAGCGTGAACTGGAAAAATCCATGGAAATCGCAGCGGAAGAAACCAAAAAAGAGTATCAGGAAAAACGCCGTCTGGTTGTGCTGGAAGAGGAAGAAGAGGAGCAGATCATCCGTGAACGACTGACAAAGGAACTGCAGCCTTATCTGACAGCTATGGCATATAATGCAGAAAATACAGGAAAGCTAGATCTTTTACTGGAAAAACTGACAGCAACTTACTTTGGAAAAACAGTAAAACCGATTTTTACAGGCGAAGATATGTCAACCCTGCAAGGAGGCACGAAAACATCTGCTTCCTTCAAACTGGAAAATGTGACCAATCCCTGGGTGGCATCCATCCTGAAGGAAAAAGGGCTGGAATTTACGCCATTGTCCATCGAATTGACCATGGGAGCCACGGTAATTACCGGTGCCAATATGGGTGGGAAAAGTATTGCCTTAAAGACGATTGTGCTGAATGTACTTTTGGGGATGTGCGGTTTTTATGTATATGCAGACGATGCAGAATTTCCATTTTTTGAGAATATTCAGATGATCTCTGAGGAATTGCAGTCCGTGCAGCAGGGATTGTCAAGCTTTGGTGCCGAGATCGTCCAGATGAAGAACGTGATCGAAACCGTAGAAAAAGAGTTCTGCTTTGTGGTGCTGGATGAGTTTTCACGAGGCACCAATCCACATGAAGGGGCTGCGTTGGTTCGTGCTGTGACGAAGTATCTGAATGAAAAGCAGGTAATGGCACTGCTGGTAACCCATTTTGACCATGTGGCGGAATATGGAAAAGCCCATTATCAGGTGGTTGGATTAAAAGATATGGATGAGAATCAGGTACAGTACGAAATCGCATCAGCAGGAACAGATAAGGGCGTGTCTGTCATCGCCTCCCATATGAACTATGGTCTGTATCGGGTAGAAAACGAAGGAAGCTGTCCAAGAGATGCTTTCCGTATCTGCCGATTGCTGGGGCTTCAGGATGAGGTCATGAAGTTTTTGGATGAATAAATACTGACAAGGAAAAAGGAGGCCCCTTTCGGGAACCTCCTTTTTCCTCGTTTTTTATACTAAGAGAGATTGAATTATTATCTAACTTAATAACAGATATGCATCTTATGCAGTTTCTTTCTGTTTCCAAACTTTAGGCATAACAAACAGTAATACGGTTAAGATTACTAAGGATACAACCAGAGAAATTGCTGTGCTTGCACCCTGACCCATACTGTTTGTAACACCTGCGATAACATAACCGATCGCACATACAACCGCCACTGTGACAGCGTATGGAATCTGGGTACCAACGTGTTTCAAATGATTACACTGGGAACCTGTGGATGACAGGATCGTAGTATCTGAAATTGGTGAGCAGTGGTCACCGAATACAGAACCTGCTAATGTTGCGGACAGACATGTGATTGTCATCTGTGGAGCTGCAACGGAGCAGATTGTAATCATAATTGGAATGAGGATACCGAATGTACCCCATGCAGTACCTGTTGCGAATGATAACAAAGCTGCGATGATGAATACCATTGGAGCCAATAATACAACTGGCATACCAGATGTTTCAACAACATGTGCTACGAATTCGCCTGTTCCAAGGTAGTCACGGCATACGCTTGCGATTGTCCATGCAAATGTAAGGATGATACAAGCTGGTACCATTGTGATAACACCCTGGCTGATGCAGCCGAAGAATTCTTTGAAAGAAAGAACGCGACGGCAGATGTAATAAATGAAAGTAAATACCAATGTACAGAAAGCACCAAGAGCAAGCGCTGTAGCTGCTACTGTATTACCAAAAGCTTCCATGATGTTGAGACCTTCACCGGAGAAGAATCCACCTACGTATAACATGCAGAGTACGCAGGAGATGATCAATACTACGATAGGAATAACCAGGTCACATACACGGCCTTTTGGATTGGATTTTTCAAATTTTGTTAAATCGTCTTCTGTAGCTTCACCTTCTGGAGTAGAGAAGATACCTTTCTCTGCCAGTCTGTCAGCTGCAACCATAGGACCAAATTCAGATTTCTTTCTGAATGTTAAGAAGAATACCATGAAGATGGATAACATTGCATACAGGTTCAATGGAATTGCCTGAATAAATGTCTGCATACCTGACATGGATCCGTCCTGTGGGAAGTAAGAAATAACGGATGCTGCCCAAGAAGAAATTGGCATGATAACACAGAGTGGAGCGCCGATAGCGTCAATCTGGTAAGCCAGTTTTTCACGGGAAATTTTGGTTCTGTCAGTAACCGGTCTCATGATAGTACCAACTGCCAGGCAGTGGAAGTAATCATCGATACTGAAGAAAATACCTAAAAGACCTGTAGCAAAAAGTACAGATGTTCTGGATTTTAATTTGCTTGCAGCCCATTCGCCATAAGCTCTTGCTCCGCCGGCTCTTGTGATCAGAACGACCAGTACACCTAAGAAGCAAAGGAATAATATCATGTTCGCATTTTCCCCAAACTTGGTGATCATGATATCAACTGTTGTTGTAAGTACCCCAAAAGCACTGAGTCCCGCCAATGCTGAATAAATGATCGTACCTGAAAGAACACCTGCTAAAAGAGCAAATACAACTTCTTTTGTAATCAGGGCAAGCACAATAGCTACGATTGGTGGAATAATTGATAGAATCCCCGCATCTACCATAAGAAATACCTCCTGTGTATTATGTTTTGCCTGACATTCGATTGCAATGAGATTTGTAACATAAAAAAATCCGGTTGTAAATAGGGTAAAATCATTTCTGTGAATAATTACCAAAAAGTAACTACCACAAAATGTACAAATTGAATAAAATTTTTACAAAAAAGACAAATATATAAACATTTGTCCGCGATAAAAAGACACTTGGCAAGGATTTGGCAAAAAAAGCTAAAAATATTCCAAAGAAATTGTTGAAAAATACTTGTTGACAGGATGGGTTACCAGATGGTAATATGCAGGTGAACCGAATATTGCAGACAATAGAGGAGCGGCTTATTGGGTAGGTCATATTGCAAAAGAAATTCACTTCTTGATAAGAGCGAAGGAGTAAGCTGCCGAAAGCAAAGAATCAGTGAATGGGTTATTTGCTTGGGATAGGAACGTACAGTTTCTATACTGTCATGATATCATGGAGCACTATTGGTAAATCCTTACGAATGAAAGTTGGTGGATTTGCTGATAGTATTTTTTTGCCTTGCTTAAAGTAATTTCTTTTTCTCCCTTAGACCATGATGCGTGGAGCGCTATTCAAGCATTTTCAAATTATTTTAATTCGTTAATGTTTATACGCACATATAAAACACACATTAAAGGTTATTCAAGGAGGAAAACTAAAATGAAATCAGTAATCAGATTAAGAATGAGTGCACACGATGCACACTATGGCGGAAACCTGGTAGACGGAGCAAGAATGCTTGGTTTATTTGGTGATGTAGCTACAGAACTTCTTATCTTAAACGACGGTGACGAAGGCCTGTTCAAAGCGTATGATGAAGTGGAATTCATGGCACCTGTATATGCAGGCGACTACATCGAAGCAGTAGGCGAAATCGTTTCCTGCGGAAACACATCCAGAAAAATGGTATTTGAAGCTCGTAAAGTGATCGTACCAAGACCAGACATCAACGATTCAGCATGTGATGTATTAGAAGAACCAATCGTTGTTTGCCGTGCCAGCGGAACATGCGTAGTACCAAAAGACAAGCAGCGTAAATAGTTTTACAGCAGTTACATTTGAATAAAGATAGGTAATAGAGGTGCGGTTTACGTGGGTAGCGGCAAATGGTAAGGAGCATTACTTCCGATGTTGTCCGTGAATGAGTCAACCGCCGAAAGACCGGATTTGTAATGAGAGAAGGTTTTGGTCCAGGGGTACACCGCTTTTGGACTGTCATGGGGACATGGAGCGCTATTCATTGAAGATGAAAACATCTTTGGTGGATAGCGCTTTTCTGATTTATAGAACTTTAGGTTAAACATGAAAATAACAAAATTCATATAAGGAGAGGCACGCTATGGAAAAATTAATCATCACTGCTTGTATCTGCGGCGCTGAGGTTACAAAAGAACACAACCCGGCAGTACCTTATACAGTAGAAGAAATCGCAAAAGAAGCAAAAAGCGCATACGATGCTGGCGCTTCCATCATTCACCTTCATGTAAGAGAAGACGATGGAACACCAACACAGAGCAAAGATCGTTTTGAAGCCTGCATCAACGCAATCAAAGAAGTTTGTCCAGACGTTATTATTCAGCCATCCACAGGGGGTGCTGTTGGTATGAGTAACGAAGAACGTCTTGCACCAACCACATTAAGACCAGAAATGGCAACCTTAGATTGCGGTACATGCAACTTCGGTGGCGACGAAATCTTCGTAAACACAGAAAACATGATCATCGACTTCGCTAACACAATGAACGAATATGGAATAAAACCGGAAATCGAAGTATTCGATAAAGGTATGATTGATATGGCAATCCGCTTACACAAAAAAGGATACATCAAAGCACCAATGCACTTTGACTTCGTAATGGGTGTGAACGGTGGTATCTCAGGGGAACCGAGAGATCTGCTCTTCATGGCAGAAAGTATTCCGGCAGGTTCCACATGGACCGTATCCGGTGTAGGCAGAGCTGAATATCCAATGGTTACAATGGGTATCTTAATGGGAGGCCATGTACGTGTTGGGTTCGAAGACAATGTTTACATTGAAAAAGGAAAACTTGCTGCATCAAACGGCGAAATGGTAGAAAAAGTAGTAAGAATCGCAAAAGAACTTGGACGTCCAATCGCTACTCCACAGGAAGCAAGAGAAATTTTAGGCTTAGCATAAGCCGCCAAAAAGCTTTGTTGAGTTAAAAGAATCCGGTTTTTAGATTAAAAACCCTGACAATCGATTGCAAAAGAAACCGGATTCTTTTTTCACATAAAGAAGGTATTTTTAAAAACACATATAATTAAGGTAGACACTACTATCAGGAGGATCATTATAATGGAAAAATTAGTTGGAAACAAATATGGTATTCACCGTGTTATTGAACCACAGGGCGTTTTAACACAGGCAGCTCAGAAAATCGACAACGACATGACAAAAAGATATTCTAACGAAATCATTTGTGATGTTATCTCTTTAAATATTGACTCTGCTTCCTTCACACAGATTGAAGATGCTTGTGGCGGAGACGTTGAAAAAATCAAAGAAATGATTCTTGGCATCGTAAACGAACGTGGTAAAATGCAGAACCCGGTAACAGGATCCGGCGGCATGTTCATTGGTAAAGTTGCTTACATTGGTGAAGACCTTGACATCGACATCAAAGTTGGCGATAAGATCGCTTCTTTAGTATCTCTTTCCATGACACCACTTAAAATTGAAGAAATCATCGAAATCCATCCAGAAATCGATCGTGTAGATATCAAAGGTCAGGCAGTTCTGTTTGAAAGCGCATTATATGCAAAACTTCCAGATGACCTTAGCGAACCTTTAGCATTGGCAGCATTAGACGTTGCAGGTGCTCCAGCTCAGACAGCAAAATTAGTAAAACCAGGCCAGAGCGTTCTGATTCTTGGTGGTGCTGGTAAGTCCGGTATCCTTTGCTGCTACGAAGCAATGAAACGTGTAGGACCAACAGGCCGCGTTGTTGCTATGGACTACAGCCAGGAAGGTATCGAAGAATTAGTAAGACTTGGTGTTTGTCACGAAGCATTCCAGGCAAGTGCAGCACTTCCAGTAGACGTATTAGAAAAAGCATTAGCAGCTAACAATGGCAAAGAATACGACGTATCTATCTGCTGCGTAAACGTAAACAACTGTGAAATGTCTGCAATCTTACCAGTACATGATGGTGGTATCGTATACTTCTTCTCCATGGCAACAAGCTTCACAAAAGCAGCTCTTGGTGCAGAAGGTGTTGGTAAAGACATCGACATGATCATCGGTAACGGCTATACAGCAGGTCATGCTGAAATCACACTTCAGGAATTAAGAGAAAACGAAGCAATCCGTGAACTCTTTGACAAGAAGTACGTATAAGATTTTCTGTAAGAAATTGGAAATAATTGGGGTTAGCAAAACAATTACATTATGTTAGGAGAATAAAACTATGACATTTAGCAGAGAAAATGGTTTATTTAAAGACATTCCAGCGGAACTTTGGAATGACTGGCATTGGCAGTTAAAAAACAGAATCGAAACAATCGATGATTTAAAGAAATTTATGTCATTAACACCAGAAGAAGAAGAAGGCGTTATCAAATGTCTGGATGCTCTTCGTATGGCGATCACACCATACTATTTATCACTGATCAATCCAGATGATCCAGAAGATCCAGTACGTAAACAGGCAATTCCAACAGAAAAAGAATTATATCATTCTCCAGCTGACTTGGAAGACCCATTACACGAAGATACAGACTCTTCTGTACCAGGCTTAACACATCGTTATCCAGACCGTGTTCTTTTCTTAGTAACAGACCAGTGCTCTATGTACTGCCGTCACTGTACAAGAAGACGTTTTGCCGGTCAGAACGACGGTTCCGTTCCAGAAGATCAGGTAGAACAGTGCTTAGAATATGTACGTAACCATCCAGAAGTACGTGACGTATTATTATCCGGTGGTGACGCTCTGTTGATCAGCGACGAAAGACTGGAATACATCATCTCCAGCCTGCGTGCAATTCCACACGTAGAAATCATTCGTATCGGTTCCAGAACACCTGTAGTTATGCCACAGCGTATTACAGATGAACTTTGCGACATGCTGAAAAAATATCACCCAATCTGGTTAAACACACACTTCAACCATCCACAGGAAATCACACCAGAAGCGGCTGAAGCTTGTGCAAAACTTGCAAATGCAGGTATTCCATTAGGAAATCAGACCGTATTATTAGCAGGCGTTAACGATTGTATGCATGTAATGAAAGACCTGGTTCGTCAGTTAGTAAAAATGCGTGTACGTCCTTACTACATCTACCAGTGTGACCTTTCTCTTGGTCTGGAACACTTCCGTACTCCAGTATCCAAAGGTATCGAAATCATCGAAGGTCTCCGTGGACATACATCCGGTTATGCAGTACCAACATTCGTAGTAGATGCTCCAGGCGGTGGCGGAAAAACACCAGTTATGCCTAACTACGTGATTTCCCAGACACCAGGTAAAGTAATTCTTCGTAACTACGAAGGTGTTATCACAACTTACACAGAACCAACACATTATGAACCAAAATGCAACTGTGACGTATGTACAGGCAAGAAGAAAGCAAATGTTGTTGGTGTTGCAGCTCTGGAACAGGGCTTACAGATGACAATCGAACCAGCAGATCTGGCAAGACTTCGTCGTCACGACCACTAAGAAGAATGAAATATGGGAGGGCAGAGCAATCTGTCCCTCCTACATAAGATTGAAAGGAGTTTTTCAAGTATGAGCAAACTTGGATTAAACCAGGAATTGATCGCAAAAGCCAGAGCTTCTGCTGCAAAAGTTGCGCAGGATGTTCAGTCTTTTATCGATGAACATACAACAGTAACAGTTGAAAGAGCTGTTTGCCGTCTGTTAGGAATCGACGGTGTAAATGAAGTTGAAGTTCCACTTCCAAACGTTGTTGTGGACCACTTAAAAGAAAAAGGTGCACTTTCCGGCGGTGCTGCATTCTACATTGGTAATGCAATGGTAGCACTTGGAGCAGAACCACAGGAAGTGGCAGAAAAAGTAAGCACAGGCGAAATTGACCTTACAAAACTTCCAGTTGCTTCTGAAGAAGCGATCAAAGCAGCCATCATGCCAATCGCAGAAGCGACAACAGCAAGAGTTGCAGCTAACGTTGCAAAAAGAAAAGAATATTTAGAATCCTTTGGCGGAGACAAAGAAGGTCCATACCTGTACTTAATCGTTGCTACCGGTAACATCTACGAAGATATTACACAGGCAGTAGCAGCTGCAAAACAGGGTGCTGACGTTATCGCTGTTATCCGTACAACCGGACAGTCTCTCTTGGACTATGTACCATACGGTGCAACAACAGAAGGTTTTGGTGGCACATATGCAACACAGGAAAACTTCCGTCTGATGAGAGCAGCCCTTGATAAAGTAGGAGAAGAAGAAGGCAGATACATCCGTCTTTGTAACTACTGTTCCGGTCTTTGTATGCCAGAAATCGCAGCTATGGGTGCATTAGAACGTCTTGACGTAATGTTAAATGACGCTCTTTACGGTATCCTGTTCCGTGATATCAACATGCAGAGAACACTGGTTGACCAGTATTTCTCCCGTATTATCAACGGTTTTGCAGGCGTTATCATCAACACAGGGGAAGATAACTACCTTACAACCGCAGATGCTGTAGAAGAAGCCCACACTGTATTGGCTTCTCAGTTCCTGAACGAGCAGTTCGCTCTGATGGCAGGTCTGCCAGAAGAACAGCAGGGTCTGGGACATGCATTTGAAATCTCTCCAGATGTAGAAAACGGATTCCTTTATGAGTTGGCACAGGCGCAGATGGCAAGAGAAATCTTCCCGAAAGCTCCATTAAAATACATGCCTCCAACAAAATTCATGACAGGTAACATTTTCCGTGGTCATGTACAGGATGCATTATTCAACGCTGTAACTATCATGACAGGTCAGAAGATCCATCTGCTTGGTATGATGACAGAAGCAATCCATACACCATTTATGTCTGACCGTGCACTTGCAATCGAAAACGCACAGTACATCTTCCGCACCATGAAAGATTTCGGAAGCGAAATCGAATTCAAAGAAGGCGGTATCATTCAGACACGTGCAAATGAAGTATTGGAAAAAGCAACCAATCTGTTGGCAGAAATCGAACAGCAGGGCATGTTCGCAACATTGGAACAGGGTATTTTCGCAGACATCAAACGTCCAAAAGATGGCGGTAAAGGTCTGGATGGCGTAGTAGTAAAAGATGCTGTTTACTTCAACCCATTTGTTGCCCTGATGAAGAAGGAGGTGTAAGGATATGAGTGGACTTTACAACATGAGTAAGGCAGATTTTGATACAACCTTAGATCTGACCAAAATCAAACCATATGGCGATACCATGAACGATGGTAAGATGCAGATTTCCTTCACACTTCCAGTCAAAGATGATGAACGTGGAGAAGAAGCTGCAAGACAGCTTTGCAAACAGATGGGCTTAGAAGATGTTAACGTTGCGCATCATCACGCCTTGGATGACGAATTTACATTCTATGTTTGCTATGGCGCATGCGTTCACACTGTAAACTATACAGACATCCATGTACAGACAGTGGAAGAAGAAACCATGTCCATGGAAGAAGTAAATGAATACATCAAAGAACATTTCGGCAGAAAAGTAGTTATGGTAGGCGCTTCTACAGGTACTGATGCGCACACCGTAGGTATCGACGCGATCATGAACCGTAAAGGTTTCGCTGGCCACTATGGTCTGGAACGTTACGAAATGGTAGAAGCGTACAACTTAGGCTCTCAGGTTCCAAACGAAGAGTTCATCGAAAAAGCAAAAGAATTGAACGCAGACGTACTGCTTGTTTCTCAGACAGTTACACAGAAAGATGTTCATATCCAGAACTTAACAGATCTGATCGAACTTCTGGAAGCAGAAGGTCTTCGTGACAAATTCATCGTTTGCTGCGGCGGCGCACGTATTACACACGAACTTGCAAAAGAACTTGGTTACGATGCAGGTTTCGGTGCTGGCAAATTTGCAGATGACGTTGCAACATTCGCAGTGACAGATATGGTGAAACGAGGCTTCAAATAAATCGAGACTTTTCTTTATAGGAAGTTTCTGCTAAAATGGAGCTTCCTATATAAAGTTTTGAAAAGAGGTTTTGTAATTATGAATAAAGGACGTCTGATAGGATGCGTGGCTCTGGTGGGCTCCGCATTCCTGTGGGCGACAGCTTACATAGCAGTAAAACAGATTGTGGAAGATGTTCCACCAGGACTGTTGCTTGCATTTCGATTTACATTGGCTGCGCTGATTTTAGCAGCGATATGTATACCAAAATTCAAACTGATGAGCAAGGACCTTTTATTTTCAGGGGTGAAAATGGGGATTGCCATGTTTTTTGAGTTTTTCTTGTTTACAGCAGGCCTACAATTTACCACCGCTTCCAAGTCTTCTTTTATAATAGCATCTTATATTATTTTACTTCCGATCGCGTATTTAATTATAAGAAGAAAGAAGCCAACTGGAAGCGATGTACTGGCCTCTGTGATCTGTATGGTAGGCGTATGCCTCCTTCTTGCCAATGGTCTCACAGCCTTTAACAAGGGGGATTTGCTATGTGCGGGGTGTGCAGTGGCATATGCAGTACATATCGTATACTCATCCAAGTTCAGCAAGCAATATGATGGCTGGTTATTGAATCTGGTTCAAATGGGAACCGTAGCGGTAATTGCCTGGATCGTTACTCTGATTAGCGGGGATTTCAGAATGATCGGTCAGGGACCATTACCGATTGGAGCATTTTTCTTCTTAGCAATTGTTTGTTCCATCGCACCTTATTTCCTGTGCCTGTTCGGTATGAAGCGGGTATCGACCACAACCAGCGGTATCTTACTTTCCTTTGAAAGCGTATTTGCCACATTGTTGGCGGTCCTTATGCTGGGTGATCCGGTATACTGGCAGTTGGTTGTAGGCGGCATTGTGATCATTGGCTCATCCTTTGTGTCAGAGATTTTTGCCAACCGGGTAGCGAAACGACAAAAACAAGCTGTGTAGAAAACAAGCTGTGGAGTAAAAATAAGCTGTGCAGCAAAAAGCAAATTATCGAGGATAACATGAAAATAAATGTAGTAAACGGATTTTCAGATCAACCAAACGGCGGGAATCCAGCCGGCGTAGTATACCTGGAAAATGGCGCGTCCATCGGCGAAGATGTGATGCAGCAGATTGCGACCAAACTGCACTTTTCCGAAACAGCCTTTATCACAAGACTGGGAGAAAAGCGATTTTCCATCCGATACTTTACACCGGCAGCAGAAGTGCCACTGTGTGGCCATGCCACCATCGCATCTTTCTCCTACTTACAGCAAAAGGGTGTGATCGGTGACGGCATATATCAGCTGGTGACCATCGAGGCAGAACTGACAGTGGAAGTGACAGAAGGGATTGTTTGGATGGAAATGGACAGTCCTGCTATGGAACAGGAACTGGATGCTGACATGGTAACGCGAATCTGCCATGCCTACGAGATTCATCCGTCCGATTTGGCGGAAGGATTGGAAGTTCGTATCGTAAAATCAGGCTTAAGAGATATTCATGTTTGCGTGAAAAACAGAGATGTTTTATTAGGGGCAAAGCAGCATGAAGAAGAAGTAAGTGCGATTTCCAAAGAGCTGGACGTTGTGGGGGTGCATATGTCCTGCTTGAGCGAAAGCCCTCAGCCAGAGAATAGTCTTCCGTTAGAAAAAAGTCCAACAACAACGGGTCATCGTATTACTGCATACTGTAGTAACTACGCGCCGTACTACGATATTCCAGAAGAATGTGCAACTGGAACATCCAATGGAGGGTTAACATTCTACTTATTCAAAAAAGGACTGATTTTACCAGAACAGACAAACTGTTTCCTTCAGGGAGAACACATGAAACGACCATCCAAGGTGTACACAAAAGTCCGCCTGGAAGGGGATACACCTGTCATTTGGGTTGGTGGTCAGGGTGTTATCTGTGAAGAAGACGTAGTCGCATAATGTAGTGGGTTTATTAGGAGAAGTTATAGAGAGAAAGTGCATCAAGGGAGCCAAAAGGATTTCCTTTGATGCACTTTCTTTATGATAGGAGATTCCGAGAATTCTATTGACATTTTAACTATTTGCAGATAGAATACTATCGAGGAACGGGTTTTCACCACACTTATTGTTGTGGCTTGCTCGTTTCTTTTTTTATTGCTAGAATGTCATAAAGATATTTTTTTCCATTTTTAGCATGATTAATAAGTAATCTGGCACCAAAAATGTTAAATCGTACAAGAACATTATCCTCGTACACTGGCAATGCAAATCGAATATCATATCTGTACCAACCATTTTTTGCGTCTTTATTATGTTTTTCTTTTGTGTTTTCCTGATACTCTGGATTGCTTGCAGTTTGAATTAATTCAGGAATAGCAGTTGCTGCATTGGCTTTTGCCTTTGCATTTGTTCCTTTTAAGGCTTTCCTACTGTCTGATTCTGTATATTCTTCGGGTAATTCATTGCCAATGTATATTTTATCGGCACTTTCCTCGATTTGGTAAAAATCACCTATGTAGCCTTTTAAATATGTTTTTACATCATCCCAATTAACATTTCGCTTTCCTTTAAAAACAATATCATTAATTAAGACAATTTTCTTTCCATCAGCATCTTTTATAATATTGATATTTCTATTTTCTATCATAAAATCATTTCCTTTTTAATTACTAAATATTTGTTTACGCATAGCTTTTGGACACACGTATCCCTTGATTTGTAATTGATTTAGAATGTAACAACGTTGGCGAACTGCCAACTTTAGATAAAAATGAAACGAGAATTATTTAATCGGAATGTCATAATGAATTATATCACTACAGATATCGATTGTGTATAAAGTTTATATAAACTTTTGCTTAATTCTTTCAGCTCTCCGCCAATCACTTTCAGCTGAAAAACAAAATATAAATATCCGTATACTTGGAAAAACTATGACGAGACTCTATAAAATAACATCATGGAGGTATACGAGATGAAGAGGACAATTACATCAAAACAATTGGAACGATTTAAAACCCATCTGCTCAATGATGAAAAAAGCCAGGCAACCATAGGCAAATACATGCACGATGTGGGTTATTTTGCTGCTTTTGCCAATGGCCGTACTATTAATAAGGAAATAACCCTTTCTTATAAGGCGATGCTTGAGAAAACCTATGCCATCACCAGCGCCAATTCCATGCTGGCTGCGCTAAATGCATTTCTTCGATTTGCAGGCTGGCAGGACTGCTGTGTGAAACAGTTCAAACTGCAGAAAAAAGTATATAGCTCTGCAGAAAAAGAACTGACGAAAGCTGAGTATCTGCGGTTGCTGCACACGGCAAGTCAAAAGGGCAATCAGAGACTGGCGTTGTTGCTGCAGACAATCTGTGGTACAGGTATCCGTGTCAGTGAACTGGAATTCATTACGGTGGAATCCCTGCGTACAGGGGAAGCGGTGGTTTCCTGTAAAGGAAAGACGCGTGTAATCTTTATTGTATCAGCATTGCGAAAAAAATTATTAAAATTTGTAAAGCAGCAAGGCATTAAAAGCGGATCTGTGTTTGTAACAAAAAATGGAAAACCAATGAACAGAAGCAATATCTGGCGGGAAATGAAACACTTATGCCAACAGGCTGATGTATCGCCGGACAAAGTATTTCCACACAATCTGCGGCATCTGTTTGCCAGAACCTTTTATGGAATCGAGAAAGACATTGCAAAGCTGGCAGATATCCTGGGTCATACCAGCATCAATACAACACGAATCTATACCATGACAACGGGAGTGGAGCATAAGCAGAAAATGGAGCGCTTGCAGTTGGTGATATGAGAGAAGAAAGCAGTGTAAATTTCTATATTTGGGCATAAAAATACCTGTTCCACATAGAATGGTGGACAGGCGATATCACATAATGATTGTTATGTTGTATACATAGATATAAGAAAGCAGAATCCGACTTATATCCATAGTTAGGGTATCATACTAAAGTACGAATATCAAGAGTTTTTCGTCAGTTTTTAATATACTTTTTGATAACAAGTACAGATTAGGGTATGACAAAAAAAGCCTTTTCAAAAGTTATTTTGGAGAGACTTTCTTTTGTTATGCCTTTTTTTAATTGCATATATTTGTGGTTGTGAAAAACACCTTTTTGGTGGGCGCAATACAACATAACAATCATTATGTTGCATTGCATATGAGTAATACGAACGAATCAGGGAAAGGGAGAAGGATGGTATGTTAGGCGAACAAATCAAACGGATCCGTCTGGCAAACAAGCTGAGTCAAGTACAAATGGCGCGAATGTTAGGCGTATCGAAACAAAGCGTGAGCAACTGGGAAAACGACAACATGGTTCCATCAATTGGTATGATGCGAAAAATCTGTGACAAGTTTTCCTGTTCGGCAGATTATCTGCTGGAACTGGATGAAGAAAGGCACTTAAAGATTGAGACATCAAAACTGACCGTGGAGCAGGTTGCGCATATCCAGCAGCTAGTAGATGACTTGGCAAATCTAAATCAGCTCAGTTGTGGCTGAAGTACATAGCGACCATAGATGCGATGGTCACAAGTAAGATGGCGTTTGTTCCAACTGTCTGTTGAGGACATTAACCATAGATTAAAGAAATTTTTATAGAAAAGGAGAAAAGAGATGAAAAAGGGCAT
>JAFUPY010000074.1 GCA_017472565.1 Eubacterium sp. | reverse complement strand
TTACTCCAAAGAAGTGTTTGCGGAGTCGCTGCAGGCATCGTTGGGGTTGTCAAAGCAGGGCTATCCTCCAGCGGAATCGGTGTATTTTGATGAACGTGTACCGATACAGATTGTAGAACTGACACTTTATAACGTGTGTCAGGGGCAGGTTTATATCACAGATCTTTTGACGGTGTCAGGCACGCTTACCTTCGACGAAGCAGAAGGCCTTGGGGCAGCATCGGACTGCGAATTGCAGGAATCCTTATTGACCGACACCGGGACATATGCCTGTAGCGTCAGTATGTTGAGCGGGCAGCAAAAAGCGATTAAAACCACGTCTCTCTATGCAAAAATCCAATTTGGAATTACAGGATATGACGGAAGTGTAGTGATGGTAGAAAAGGATATTTTGACAGATATTCAGCAAAACGAATAACAGAAAGGGACATTGGAATGAAAAAGACAAAAAAGGGAAAGAAAAATACCTGGATCATTATTGTGGCACCTATGGTGGCAGCCGTTCTTTTTGTGGGCATTTTTTTGACCATTGAAAAAAAGGTGTTGTCCAATTATGAGGTAAAAACTGTGGTGACAGCCAGAGTTGAGATAGAAGAAGGAACACAAGTCACAAAAGAAAATGTGAATGCACTTTTTACAACCACAGAAATGAAAACAGAGTATGTGATTGACAATGCCATTGTCAATCAGGAGCGTCTGATCGGGCATGTGATCGAGAATCGGATTCATGCCAGAGAAATGGTCAGTTCAACAGATGTGACGGACAGGCAGGCCTGGATGGAGAGTCTGAAACAGCCGGTAGAGTTTACCTTTACCGCAAGTTCAGTGGCGGCATCTGTAGGCGGCAGTATTCGTGGCGGAGATGTGATTGATGTGGGAATCACCATGCAAAAGGCAGATGGGACTGCCCATTTTGCGTCTATAGGACGAAATATATATGTGAAAGAGGCTTACAATGAAAAAGGAACTGCAATTCCAAGAAGCGACAAGGAAACGATCTGTACCATGTTTCGCGTCGTTATGGAGCAGACAGAAGGGGAAGTTTTTCTTGAACGGTTAAGAGCAGGAGATGAAGTCATAGTAACACTTCCGAAATAGAGGATTTGGGAGGTAGGATATGCTTAAGATAAAGAAAAAGAAGAAATACATAAAAATCATACTGGGGGCTGTGGCAGTCTGCAGCTGCTTTTTTGGCGTTGGTCTGTTACAGCAAACGGAGCAGGAACGGAATGTCAATATCAGTGCCTATGAACAATTTGACGGTAATGTATATGATCCGCAGCGATTAGAACCTATAGATATGATGCAGTTACAGATAAAATGGAAGAATCAGGTCATGGCGGATGCCGCAGATACAGATTCTTTTCTGGGTGCACGGACTGTGTCAAATGCATCCGCAAAAGAGAGCGTTCCGGGCTGGGTCACCCGGTATGGGATTGGAAAGCGGGAAGTTCGCTATTACACCGATGATAGGCATTTTGTGATTGGCTGGCAGTATCTCCAAAAAGACGGCCTGTGGGATTGGTATTACTTTGCAGAAGATACAGGCTATCTTTTAAGCGATACGGTGATAGATGGTGTGGTATTGTCCAGGGATGGCTATGCAATATCTGTGTCCGCAACCACAGAAGAAACCTTGCAGGCAGCAGGTCTTGCTGCCCACTGTGAGGAAGTAGTGGTTCAGAATACCATTCTTGTAACAGAGGAAATCGCATATACAAAGGATATGAAGCTGATTGGTGGAACAGAGAATCCTGTCAGTATCAAAGGAACTGCCATGGAAGAAAACGTCCTGTCAGTTCTAGAACAGGCGGTGCTGACGGTGGCTTCCAATGTGGAGATCAGCACCAATGGCAACGCGCAGAATGCAATTCATGTGCAGGAACAGGCTCAGGTGCATTGTTATGGAACCGTAGGGGATCTGGATGAAAGCACTGCCCAGTGTGGCATTTTAGCATCGGGAGAAGACACCGTCGTTTTTC
>JAFUPY010000008.1 GCA_017472565.1 Eubacterium sp. | reverse complement strand
GCAAGATTACGCGGTGAAAAGGCCGACTTTATTCCAGAAATCTGGACAGGACACAAACAGATTGTATTTCCAGGGGAAAGATATTTTGGACCAGACGGAAAATTGGATCCATACGGTACAGGCCCTGATGCATGGGGCGTTATGTGGACAAACATGGGACCAAACCCAGCGGTAGATGGTAACACAGTAGCAAAAGGTTATAAGATGTTTGATAACATGGACGAATGGAAAGACCATGTGAAATTCCCACCAGTAGAATTCATGCCATTGGAACAGATTTTTGCGGGTATGTGCCATGCATTCCAGGTAGACCGCGAACAGGATGCGGTAAGCTGTCTGATGATGTCTGGTACCTTTGAACGTATGAACCAGCTGATCGGTTTTGAAAACGCTCTCTGTGCATTCTATGAATATCCAGACGAAGTACATGAATTCTTCGAAGCTATGTGCGAATACAAATTAAAATGTATCGAACTGACACACAAATACTTAAAACCAGACATTATCCATATGCATGATGACTGGGGTACAAACGATAATATGTTCTTTTCACCGGAAATCTGGAGAGAATTCATCAAACCAATTGAAAAACGTTATGCAGATAAGATTCATGAATTAGGCATGGTCTACATGCATCATTCCTGCGGATTTATCCAGCAGATTATTCCAGACCTGGTAGAAATCGGTGTTGATGCGATCAACCCAATGATGGTTAAGAATGATATCGACTACATCATCGACAACTACGGCGACAAGATTACTATCGTTGGAGCTCTTGATAACCAGATGATGGAACGTCCTGGCACAACAGAAGAAGAAATCCGTGCAGAAGTTCGTGCTAAGATGGATAAATATGTAAATAGAGGAAGATACATTCCATTTATTATTCCAAATACGGAAAGAGTACTTGGAATCTATGCTGATGAAGTAACAAGATATGGTCAGCAGATTGAGATCAGATAAGTTATGATGAAAAGCATCTTTTTCGGTATTTTGCCGAAAAACGGTGCTTTCTTTCTGCTTAATTTGAATTAATTTGCAACAAACAAAAAGTCTATGCACATACCTGCACAAAAAATCAAATATTTTTGTTCATTAATGTAGAAAAGGTAACTGCAATTTCTCGAGCAAAGACGGAACAAGACTTCCCCTCTATTGATAAAATGAAATCATCAAAGATATAAAAAATTTATAAACTAATCTCTGGGGTTTGAGATTATGTTCAAAATTAAAGGAGGAGAATCTTTATGGAAAACAAAAAAAGTTGTTGGTTTGGTCCTAAACAGATCGGCTTGATGGTTTACACAGCAATCCTGTTTTTGATCGGTACAAGTATCATTGGTGGTAACAACAATACAGTTTATCCAATGTTTGCTGAAATCCGCGGATGGGATATCAATGCAATGAACGCAGTTTCCGGTATTGCTTGTATCATGAAAGCGGTAGGTGTTATCGCACTTGCTGGCGCAGTTAAAAGATTTGGCGCGAAAAAATTAACAGTTGTTACATTATTAATCTCTGCAGTACTTTTAATTATCTTCGGTACAACACAGAGCTTCCCATTATTCTTAATCGTAATGCTTGCAATCGGTTTCCTCGGTGGCGGTTATGAAAAGAACGGTGGTATGACATTGACAGCGAACTGGTGGCCAACCAAAAAAGGTGTGGTTCTTGGTTTCACAACAATGGGTATCGTAGCAATGAACTTCGTATACGTACCTCAGATGCCAAAATTAATCGGCAGATTTGGCCTTGGCATGACAATGACATTCCTTGCAATCATCCTGATTGTAGTAGCAATCATTGGTGCGATCGCAGTTAAGAATACTCCAGAAGAAGCTGGCGAATATCCAGATGGTGATCCTACATACGCAGTAAATGGCGCTGAAATCGCAAAAATGATGCGTGAATACAAGAGCCCATTTACATTAGGTAAGATTTTATCTGACCGCGACACATGGTTCATCGGTTTAGGTTCTGGTTTTGCATTCCTGGCAGTTATGAGCTACATTGCATCCGCAATTCCAACTATGCTTGCATACGGTTATGACTATGGCATGGCATCTGCAGTATTCGCAGTTGGTGGTATCTTCGCAATCGTTGGTTCCTTCCTGTTTGGTGTTATCGACCAGAAGATGGGTACAAAGAAAGCGTTTATTATCTACTTTGTATGTATTATTATCGGTTTCTTACTTACATTAGCAATGCCAATGGGTCCACAGTTCTGCTGGATTTCCGGTATCATCATTTTTGCGGCGCAGGGTGCTCTTTGTAACTTATTACCATCCTATGTTGCAACAAAATATGGTCGTTGGGATTATACAAATGCATACCGTGTAATCGGTTTTATCTTTGAAGTATGTGCAGGTATCGGTGTTATGATGACTGGTTTCTTCCACACTCCAAGAACAATGTACATCTTAGATATCGTACTGTTAGTAATCGGTCTGGTATTCATGATTGTGTCCAGAGATAAATTCATTGGTAAGAGATAAGACAATTTCATATGTACATTCATGGGCTGCCCGCAGTGATGTGGGCAGCCTTTTTTGTACAAAGAGCTTGTTTTATATAAATATATTTATGTATGAAATTCCTGTTTGAGATGTTGTCAGTATATAAAATAAGCAGGCATTTTCTATAGTAATGAAGAAAAAACTTTGTTGAAAACAGGTCTATAATCTATCAGTCAGCAGGCAGTTAGAGGAGTGGTGATTATGAAAAAGTATTCAACAAGTTTAACTGACAACCGCTTTGGTAAATGGGGATGGAGCATTATCATCTATGTTATGATTCTGAACTTTTTCTATGCGGCTTTAACAACTGATGGACAGAACCTGTTTCCAAACTTTTTTGCGCAGGTAAATGGTTGGAACCCAAATGCTTTGCTGGCGGTAGCTACACCAGCAGGTATTATCGGTATCATTGGTAACTTTGTATTTTCAAGAATGGTTATTAAGATCAAGGCAAAAACAATTGCGGGTGTAACCATGATTGTTACTGGTATCTGCTTTGCAATTTTAGGTTTTGCACCAAATGTTCCTGTATACTTTGTGGCAATGTGTCTGGTTTGCTTCTTTGCAGCAGGTTTTGGTTTATCTGCACAGCCTGTTTTTATGGCACATTGGTTCCCTAAGAAAAAAGGTATCGCTTTAGGTTGGTCTACAATGGGTGCACCATTTAGTAGTGCATTCTTTGTATCTGGTTTTTCTGTTTTGTTTGGAATGGCAGGATTGCAGAAATCTTTTCTTGTTATCGGCATCATTGTAGTGATCATGGGCATCATTTCTTTCTTTTGGGCGAAAGACTATCCAGAAGAAGTTGGTGCATACCCTGACAATATGGTTCCAGATGAAACAGAAGCACAGGAAGTAAATGATGCAACAGAAGAGAAATCTCAGTTCACTCTGGGCGCGCTGATGCGTGATAAAGATATGTGGCTGATTGCGATTGGATTTGGCCTGATGTGGATGACTTTGGTTGGTATTTTAAGCCAGTTCGTTCCTCGTATGATGAGTGTAGGTTATGAACAGAGTCAGGCGCTGATGATGCTTACGGTTGTTTCTATCATCGCTATTCCAGGAAGTTACTTCTGGGGATGGCTGGATTCCAAAATTGGAACAAAGAAAGCTTCTTTCATTTTTGCGTTCTCTTATGTATTTGCACTGGTTTGCCTGATTGCCTCCACAAATGCAGTCGTTGTATGGATCGGATGTATTTGTGCCGGCTTTGGTATCGGCGGATTATTAAATCTTCTTACATCCATGGTCATTTCTGTATATGGACGTAAGGACTTTGTTTTTGCTAACAGTGTAATAGTTCCAATTGCATCTATTTTACGTGTATTAGCATTCCTGTTAGTAGCTGTTTTGTTGCAGGTTTCACAGGGCTCATACACATTACCTTATGTGGTGTTCATTGTTATCGACATTATTGGTGCAGTCTTAATTCTGTTGGTAACGAACAAATGTAAAGGTAGAAATTAGTACTGGTTTTGAAACGGTATCATAAATTCTAAAATATAATAAAAAAGGTTTTTTATGTCTGCTGATTATGAGCACTCTGGTTGGGATCAGGATATGGTTTCCATCAGGGTGCTTTTTGTTGTCATAGATTCAGTTGGAAACTGCCGGTGGCATGTTATGAATGTTGGATTAATTTTTGGCTTCAAAAATTGGATTCTATACTAGTGTAGAAAACGTTTGTTTTATTTCTTTAACATCGTATCAAACATATGTGAGAAATCTTTTTTATAATGTATATAAGAAAAATTGTTTTGCAATGAGGAGGAGAAACATGAGCTTTATTGAGACTATATATGAGAGAGCCAAAGCCAACCCACAGAGAGTGGTAGTGCCTGAGTGTACCAACCCAAGCATGATGCGTGCCGCAGTAAAAGCTGCAGCAGATGGTCTGGCTAAGATTACATTTGTTGGAGATGCAGAAACCTGTAAAAAAGTAGCTGCAGAAAATGACATTGATTTATCTGGTGTTTCCATCGCAGATATCAATGACACTGCATACCAGGAAGAAATCGTTGCAAAGTTTGCCCTTCTTCCAAGAAGAGGATTTAGTGCAAAGTCTGTTGCAAAGCGTATTTCTAATCCATTGTACATGGCCCTTCTGATGGAAGCTGTTGGTGATGCAGACTGTACCTTCGGAGGCTTAGATACAACAACAACAGAGTTTGTTATGGCAACTCAGGGTATCCTGGGATTAGCGCCAGGCGTTACTTCTCCATCCGGACTTCTGATTATGGAAATCGATGGATACGAAGGGGAACAGGGCAATATCTTTGGGTGTTCCGATGGTGCTATCAACACAGAACCAACTGCAGATCAGCTTGCTGGTATTGCAGTATCTAGCTGTGATACTTTCACAGCGCTGACCGGACAGGAAGCATACTGTGGATTTTTATCTTATTCCACAGACGGCAGTGGTCAGAGCCCATCCGTATTCAAAGTGCGTGAAGGCTTGGAAAAAGCAAAAGCACTTCGCCCAGATTTGAAAATCGATGGCGAATTCCAGGCAGATGCTGCTATTGATGCCCGTGTAGCAGCAAAGAAAGTAAAACGTGAAAGTGCAGTTGCAGGTCACGCAAACGTACTTGTTTTTCCGGATGCAGCAGCATGTAATATTGCCACAAAACTGATTCAGAAGTTTGCTCCAGGACAGAGCTATGGACCTGTATATCAGGGATTTGGCAAACCGGTACTTGATTGTTCCCGTGGTGACACAGAGGATAGAATCTATAATAACGTGGCATTCTGCAGTGTTATGGCGGCAGCACAAAAATAGTAATTCTTACGTCAGGTATGGAAATGACCTGCAATATCGAATATAGGAGGACATAGAATAATGAGTTTTAGCGACAACATCCCAAAACTGAAACCTTTTAGCAGAAGCGTTTCTATCATCGGTGTAGGTGTTACACCTTTTATCCGTATCTTGGATGATCCAACCGTTGATGGTATGAACGAACCAGAATTATTTGCTTATGCGGCTCGCGATGCTATGAAGGACGCTGGCGTTGACGGCAGCGATATTGATTTTTACATTCACGGACAGGCTGGCCCAGGCTGGACTTCCAACTTTGCAACACCAAATATGCATGTGGCAAACTGGATTGGTATGAAGGGCAAAGGTTCCTACCATCACAGCGAAGCCTGCGCAACCGCTTATGTTGGTCTGGAAACAGCCGTGCAGTTGGTAGCTTCTGGTCAGTACGATATGGTACTTAGCGGCTGTATTGAAACACCATATTCCATTGCACATCCAACCAGAATTTTAACAAAACGCCGCTTTGGTACAGACGCGATTTTCCACGAAGTATTGGCTTCTACACAGTGCAGAGATTATACAACCTTTACTCGTGGTTCCCTTCCATTCAACTCTGAGTCCTGGTTGGACTACTATGTAAAAGAAAATGGGCTTAGTATGGAAGATGCAGATGCTTGTATGACAGCACTGTCTATCAACTGCCGTCGTGCAGCAGCATTGAATCCTTTAAGTACCATTACAAATGATACATACGAAGAACTGGCAGCAGCAATGGGAATGGATTCCGCACAGGAATATCTCCACTCCAAGTTCAATCCTCTGATTGGTAAGTACATGAGAGGTGCCAACTTTGAACAGCGTTGTGACGGTGCAGCAGCCATCATCGTTTGCCCAACAGAAATGGCATACAAATACACAGATCATCCAGTAGAAGTGCTTGCCATTGGTCATTCCAACGTGGAAGCATCCAACCCAAGAAACGAAATGATCGGTACAGCCAATGCATACAAACAGATCAAGGAACTGACAGGGCTTACAGGGGCAGACATGGATCTGTTCATGACAAACGACTTCTACAACCAGTCCGAATTCTTAGCAGCAGAAATGTGTGAATACCTTCCTAAGGGCGAAGGCTGGGCATACACAAGAGATGGTCGTATCGCATACGATGGTGACCGTCCGGTTAACTCCAATGGTGGTCGTTGCCAGTATGGTCATGCAGCAGCCGCTTCTGGTCTCCATGATATTTATGAAGCAGTTCATCAGATGCGCGGTGATGCAGGCGCAACACAGATCAAACACGATGTAAAACGTGCCATGATCCGTGGTTTCGGCGGCAGTCAGAACGTAATCAGCGCAATTCTGGAGAGAAAATAGGAGAGGAGGAGTATGGCGATTATGACAAAATATGATTTAAAACCAATTGTAAAAACATTTTATGAAGCATTGGAAGAAGGAACCATTCTTGGTCGTAAATGTGAGAGATGTGGACACATCGAATTTCCTCCTTATCTTTGCTGTAACGAATGCGGATGCTTAGACACCGAATGGGTAGACCTTACCAACATGAGAGGTGTGGTTAAGGCTGCGCTTCCAACAAGAGGTGCCTTCGGTGATCCAGATTTTAGAAATGAACACGGCGATTACTTTGCAGTAGAAATCCATGTGGAAGGTGTAGATCCATTCAACACAAGCTTACTCCATGTAGATTACGACAAGTACGCGGAATTTGATAAATACATTGATGAAAACGAAGTTTGGGTAAAACCATTTATTTTCCAGGACGAAGATGTGAAAGTGGTTTCCTGGGAATTAGTAGAAGACTGCGAATTCAAGAAAATGCCAGAAATCAAAAAGGCAGAACCAAAAGCGGAAGCATCAGCAGCACCAAAGACGGCAGCTCCAGTGGCAGTAGATATTGCCAATGATAAAACCGCACAGGCAGTTATCGCAGCGGCAGCAGACGCTTACGGTGTAGATGAATCAGAAATCAAACTTGGAACAGACATCAGAGAAGAACTTTCCAACGAATCCATGAAGATGATTGTTATGATTTCAACCATCGAAGATGAATTAAACGTTGTGATTGAGATTCAGGAAGCAAGTCTTCTCAACACAATTGCTGATTTCGTAAACGTAGTAAAAGAAAGACTTGGCGAAGAAGCAATCTCTGCAGATGCGACAGCATCTTGTGCATGTGGCTGCGCTGATGCAGCACCAGCCTGCACAGAAGAAGTCGATGATGTGGCACAGGCAGTAATTGATGCAGCGGCAGACGCTTACGGTGTAGATGCATCTGAAATCAAGATGTCCACAGATATCAGAGAAGATCTTTCCAACGAATCGATGAAGATGATTGTCATGATTTCAACGATCGAAGATGAATTGAACGTAGTTATCGAGATTCAGGAAGCAAGTCTGCTGAACACCATCGCAGATTTTGTAAACAAAGTTCGTGAAAGATTATAAGAAACTCCCCCATATACCTTCTTAAAAATAAATATGTTGCAATTAAAAACTGTCTCACATGGAATGTGTGAGACAGTTTTTTGTTACATTTCCGGTTTGTTCAATTCATAGGATAGCATCAGATATTGTCTTTCTTTGGCATCATCAAAGGTATCTCCAATCAGTGTAGTAATCTTTTTAAAACGATAATTCAGAGAGCTGCGGTGCATGTTCATAGCTGTGGCAGTAGCGCCTAAGTTTCGTTCGTGCAGCAAGTACATGTAGAATGTATAGGCCATCTCTGAGTGGTGCTCCTTGTCATAATCCAGCAAAATCTTCATGGTCGGATGACAGAAGATTTTAGCGGATTCTTTCTGCATGAAAATATTTTTCATGTGCTCTAAGAAATAGGTCTCGTATAAAAACAGGGTCGGACGATTGATGGATGCAATACCGAGTTCGATGGAACGAAGGGCTTGTTTGTAATACTGGGACAACTGCAGGATATCCTGAAAACAATTGCTCATACCAGCATACAGTCCATTTCCAACACAAATATCCATAGCCGTCTGTATTTGTTCTTTGGAAAGCATAGTGTTGTCCGGAGTATTTAAGATAACTACAATCTGTCCATTGTAAATCAGGGTCTTGCAATTAGAAAACCGACCTTCAAACTGATTTCGGATGCGATATGGATTGATTGTGCTAGAACTGCGGGCAATTTCGATAACCACACAGTACATATTGCCGGTAAATTCCACACCTACATATTGCATACGATCCAAAAACATTTTGTCTGTAGCAATCTTCTCATCTAATAAATCTTTCAAAAAGCTTTCATAGTGAAACCCTTTGGCATTTCGAATAAATTCATCCTTTTTCATCTGTTGATCAATATATTTTTTTAATACCCATAGAGACTTTTTATCCATTTCGTTAAATGGGCGATTCACTGCGTCTACCACTACATGTCCCAAGTCCCTATCTGTATCTATAGCAACAATGAGCTGATCATAGCCGAGGTCATCATGATGAATAAGTAGTGGCTGATCGCTTCGCTTGATTCGCTCGTGAATATGTTCTCTATTGGCTAGCTGAAATTCAAATTCAGAGAAACCGCGGTTTTGAATCATTGATGCATTGAGTCCATGTCGCTCTGCTTCATTCCAGTTAGCAGCAATCAGCTTAAAGCTGGAGTCGAAGACGAAGATAGGATTGCCGAGAATCATGATGGCATGGTCAACCATTGCCTGAATACCACCTTCAAAGGATAGGATTTCCAGTAGAGAATGTGACAACAGCCCCATTGCAAGTGTATGATCAAAAAATTTCTGCATACGCATCAGGTAATCATGGTGGTTATCTGATGAAATGATGAGTGCATTGATTTGAGGTGGTAATTGTTTTGCAAATACATCTATATCCGTATTTTTATTTGCTAATACTAACAGATGCATGCCAGCTTGCAGTGGGTAATTAGATAAGTCAGTATTTTCCTCTACAATGTAGATTAAATGTACGTTATATGGGTGGGGAGAACCGTTCAGTGGAGCCCATCCGGTCAGACCATATCGGACGTCAGATCGAACTAATTTGTACTGTTCTTTTTCGCATAAATTTTTTAAATGCAGCATGCTGATATACATAAAAACCTCCTTGGGCTGGCAGTGTAAGTTCTTCCTATTTTTATTATGACAGATATTTTGTTTTGTTGTTTCTACATTTATTAAGGAAATATGGCTAAAAAACAGGCTCGTTTCGTATATTTTGGACAGTTTTGTATGAAAACACATTGTTTTTAGCGAATGAATTGACAAACTATGTCGAAATTGATAATGATACAATTTTTGTGTAAAGAAAGATGCGGGGTGCATCTTAAATGATGTTGAATCAAAGGAGGAGAATGTCTTTATGGAAAAAAAGAAAAAAGCAAGATGGTATGGACCGAAACAGCTTATGGTCATGGTCTATACAGCAATTTTGATGCTGATTGCATCTGGTATTGCAGGAGGTAACAACAATACGGTATTCCCAATCCTTGCAGAAGCAAGAGGATGGGACATTGCATTGTTGAACATTGTGTCTGGTATCGCATGTTGTCTGGTTGCAGTTGGTGTTATTATTTGGTCTCGTCTGATTAATAAGATTGGTACAAAGATTGTTATTGCTGTTGGTATGTTTATAAGTGCAGCATTGGTAGTTGTGTTTGGTATGACTCAGAATCTGGGAGTATTCTTAGTGGTAATTCTCTTAATTGGTATTTTGAGTTCTACATACAAAGAAACTGGTTCCATGCAGTTGACAGCTAACTGGTGGCCAACTAAAAAAGGTATTGTTCTTGGCTTCACAACCATGGGTATCGTAGCAATGAACGTTGTATACGTTCCTGGTATGCCAGTCCTTTTAGGTAAATTTGGTATTACAGGTGGTATGATTATTGTTGCAATTATTATTGCAATCGTTGGTGTATGGGGTCTCTTTATTAAAGAAACTCCAGAAGCAGCAGGCGAATATCCAGATGGTAATCCAGATTATGGAACAGACGGTATGGATATTAACAAGATGATGAGAGAATATAAGAGCCCATTTACCGTGAAAAAGATCTGCTCTGATAAGAACACTTGGCTCATTGGTATTGGTTCTATGTTAGCTTTCATTGCAGTTATGGGATTTATCGCATCCACAATTCCTAACCTGCTTGGTATGGGTTATGAATTTGGATTTGCAAATGCTGTATTTGCAGTTGGTGGCGTATTTGCATTTATCGGTAGTTTCTTATTCGGTTTCCTTGATCAGAAGTTTGGTACAAAGAGAGCATATGCAATCTATTATGTATGCATGATTGTTGCATTTATTCTTTGCTTCTTTATGGCAAAAGGTGCTGGATTTGTATGGGTTGCATGCTGCATTATGTTCTGTGCGCAGGGTGCTGGTTGCAACTTACTTCCATCTTATGTTGCAACAAAATATGGCCGTTGGGATTACGGTGCAGCTTATCAGGTAATTGGAACATTATTCTACTTAGGTGCAGGTCTTGGTATCATGTCAACAGGTTTCTTCCATAACCCAATGACAATGTACGCATTTGATCTGATTATCATGATTATTGGTTTCATATTAATGATGTTATCCAAAGCTGATTTTGTTGGTAAACGCGGTTAATGTTTTTAGAAAGGTTTGAAATTAAAATAATAAAATAATATTCTCTGGGGCCGTGTCATCTTGTATTTGGCATGGCCCTTTTTAACAAAAATCCAGGGTAAAGAAAGGAGTCGTTATGATTACTATCACAATGAACGGAAATCCGGTACACGCAAGGGAAGGTGCCACTGTACTGGAAGCCTCCAGAGAGGACAAATACGCATCTAAGCAGTATGACATCAATGTGATTTCTCTGAACTATTTAAAAGGGGTTCAGACGCAAGATGACAGCGGCCTTTGTATCGTAGAGATTGAAGGCAAGGGAATTGTAAATGCGAGCACTACCATTGTAGAAGAGGGGATGGTTATTAAGACCAATTCTCCGGAAGTGGTAGAACTGCAGAAAGCAGCACTGGAAAAGATTTTAGAAAAGCATGACCTTGACTGCAGAAACTGTCTTCGTACAGCCAACTGTGAATTGCAGACCATTCAGCACACACTTCGAACAACCAAGGCGGCGAAGGATGCAAAACGTAAAGTTGAGCCAGAAGCAAACTATGGCATTATCATCCGTGACAACAACAAATGTGTTCGTTGTGGCAGATGTGTTGCCGCATGTACCAATATTCAAGGCATTGGTGCTATCAAGATGGATGGAGAAGGCCTTGAGGGCAAAGTGGTGCCATCCCAAGGAACGACCTTGTTTGAAAGTGGCTGTGTAAGCTGTGGACAGTGCATTGCATCTTGTCCAGTGGGTGCCTTAAGAGAACGTGACGATGTAGATGACATTTTTGCGGCAATTGCAGATCCTGAAAAATATGTGATTGTTCAGGTGGCTCCATCTGTGCGAGCAAGTATTGGCGAAGCCTTTGGCTATCCGGTTGGTTCTGAAACAAAGGGCAAGTTGGCAGCAGCTTGTCGTGCGCTTGGATTTGACCGTGCGTATGACACTATATTTGGTGCTGACCTTACTATTATGGAAGAAGCAAAAGAACTGGTTGACCGCGTGGCTTCGGGCGCAATTATGCCAATGTTCACATCCTGTTGCCCAGGCTGGATCAGCTATTGTGAAAACAACCATCCGGAACTTCTTAACAATCTGTCTTCCTGTAAGTCTCCACACCAGATGTTTGGTGCGATGACAAAAACATATCTGGCTGAAAAAGAGGGACTTAAGAAAGATAATATCGTTGTAGTCAGCGTAATGCCATGTACAGCGAAAAAATATGAAATTATTAGACCTAATCAGGCAGCAGCAGGTGTTTCTGATGTGGATTACACCATTACAAACCGTGAGTTTGCAAGAATGATTGAACGTGCAAATGTTGCATTTTTGGCGTTGGATGATGAAGAATTTGACGAACCACTTGGTATTGGTACTGGTGCAGGAACAATTTTTGGGGCAGCAGGCGGCGTAATGGAAGCGGCACTTCGTACCGCTAAAGATTTGTACGGAGCAGAAAACCTTCGTATTGCAGCTGTAAGTGGATTAGCAGAAGCAGAACGCCTGTTAGAAAAAATCAAAGCTGGCGAAGAAACCTATGATTTTGTTGAGGTAATGGCGTGTCCAGGCGGTTGTGTAAACGGTGGCGGTCAGCCGCAGCAGTCCGCAGAACTGCAGACTGTAGTGGATATACGCAAAAAACGTGCCGCATCTTTGTATCGACTGGACGAAAAGAGTGATGTTCGCAAGTCTTATGAGAACTCAGCTATCAAGGAACTCTACAGAGCATATCTTGGGGAACCTGGCAGCGAAAAGGCACATGCTTACTTACATACAACATATCAGGCAAAGGGGGAATAGACTATGACACTGAAAGAAATGGGAGATGACCAGAGAAGACTGGCAAAGGTTACAGTAGACAGTGATCTGTGCATGGGATGTCAAAAGTGCATCCGCACCTGTTGTTATGATGTATATAAATGGGACAAGGAAAAACGTTTAGCAACCGCAGCTTATTCCGAAGAATGCGTAGAATGTTATCAGTGTATGTATTATTGTCCATCTGGCGCTATCAAGATTGAAGCAGCAGAATTGGCGTTTTATGATTCCATCTATGATGGATTAAGTCTGAACAATTAGGAGGTGTCACATGCAGAATGAATTAAATAACATTGGAAAAGTATTTACAACAGACGTTCTGATTGTGGGTGCAGGACTTGCTGGCGTTGTTACAGCCACAAAGATTCAGGAACTGAATCCATCTGCAAAGATCCTGTTAATTGAAAAGGGATATTATGGTTACACAGGAGACTCCACAAAGGCAGGACATGGTATCGTAATGATGGCTCCAGAGGATGATCTGGACATATTTTGTGAGGAACAGGTAAAACAGAATCAGCATGGTACTTACCTTAATGATCAGGAATATATGATCGAATATCAGAAGGATGGCTATACCTATTTGCAAGAGCTGGAAAGATTGGGCGGTGTATTTTCCCACAATGAAGATGGTTCTTTCCATTATCACAAAGAATTTGATGGTAAATTAGTATCCTCTGCAAACTTAGACCTTGACTTTATGACAGGATTTGCACACAAGGTTATCGAAAACGGTGCTCGTGTGTTAGAGAGAACCTATTTTACAGATATCCTGACTAATAATGGCAAAGCCGTTGGTGCAGTGGCATTTAACATTGACACGTTGGAATTCTACATTATCCGTGCAAAAGCTGTGGTAATGGCGGCAGCAGACTTTAGTGCTACAGCAAAGGATATGTTCTTTACCCCTGCAACTGCGCTTTATGCAGCCTACGAAGCAGGCGGACAGCTGAGAAACGTTGAACAGCTGTTGCAGTATGACCTTTGTATTCGCAATACCGGAAACTATATTTACGGCATGCATTGGGTAGTATTCAACAGACTGGGTGAAAATATTTTTGAAAAATATGGCTGTACAGACTTTGAAGATATTGGAGTAGACTTTATCCGTGGTGCTTTGAAAGAAGTGGCAGATGGCAATGGTCCGCTGTATGCAGACTATTCCAAACTTCCAGCTACCAGCACAACGGAAGGGGAAGGATTTAACCAAGGTATTCTCATGAAGAAACGAGTGGCAATGAACAAATTCATTCGTTCTCTTGGCGATGAGAATGTATTAACAAAACCAGAAGTATCCCTGTTTGCACGTGTTGCCACCAGACCACTGAGAGCAGATATTGACGGAAAAACAACCGTGGAAAATATGTGGGGCGTAGGATTTATTACTATGTGTGGTACTGCACACGGCAGTTGGGTACATGGGGATGGTGTAGGCAACGCAGGAAGAACAGCTCTTAGAGCAGGCAAGAATATTGCAGAAGAAATTGATCGCATCGAATTGGATGATATTAACATTGACCAGGTAAAAGCATTCAAATCTCGTATCTTTGATGCGTTTAATTACAAAGGTGATCAACTTCCATACAAGGTAATCCATTATCTGTCTCGTTTGATTTCTGATCCAAAGAATAGCGTTAACAAGACAGAAGACACCATTGACGCGGTACTGGCTGAGTTGACAGCTATGAGAGAACAGTTAGAAGCAACCATCTATGTACCAGAAGGTGATGGACACCATCTGTTCAAGGCTTTGGAAAGCCGTAGAATGATTGATATGTTAGAAATCATGTATCTGACATACAAGGAAAGAAAAGAAACTCGTGGATATCATGTGCGTGGCGATTATACAGATAGAGACGACGCTGTATATACAAAATGGATTGTGGTAGACAAGGGAGAAGATGGCAGACCAGTGGTATCATATGAGCGCATTCCATTTGAACGCTACAAATGGAAACCAGAGGTTTGGGCAAAATAATAGCCTTATGACAAGAAACAGAATATAACGTAAAAACCCCACGAGCGGCAGCACGTGGGGTTTTTGAATGATGCTCTATATAGAAACTTACAATGTCCATTAATTGCTTTTCTGCTTTGCTGTAACAGCAATGGTAGATACAATGATAACCAATACCATTACCAAAGGCATTACCCAGAATGCATTCTGACATCCAAGGGCACTTCCTGCTAAAAAGTCATCTGGGATCTTTGCCTGCCCTTTGGCAACTACAGATGAGATAATAGCGGTGCCAATAGCGCCAGCCAGCTGCTGGATGGCGTTGTAGGTTGCATTGCCATCGGCGTTCAATTCTGCTGGCAGGGATTTTAGTCCATTTGCCATAGAGTTGGCAAGGCAGAGGCACTGACCAAACATAAAGATGACATACATACACGCCAGATAGATGGAATTTTTAGCTTCCAGCGGAAGTGCATAAAGTACACAGGCAAGAAGCAGGAAATAAGGACCTGGCAGGATGATTTTTTTTGAACCAAATCTGTCGTAGAGTTTTCCACCGATTGGTGTCATAAAGATACCGAATACAAATCCGGGAACCAGGATAAGCCCTGCAGTCTGTGCGTTTGTGCCAAGAATCATCTGGGCAAAGTATGGAATCAAAAATCCAAAGCCTAAAATGGCAAACTGGATAAAAAATGCAGTCAGTACGCTAAAGGAATAACAACGGGAACGGAAGATTGCAATGTTGATCAATGGTTGTTCGGTACGCAGTTCTTTTTTTACAAATAATACCAACAGGATGACGGCAACAATCAATAAGACAATGACCTGTGCACTGAGCCAGCCGTAAACACCGGAAAAGTTGATACCAAGCAGAAAGCTGGTAAAACACAATGCCAATAGGATGTAACCAAGTGTATCAAAGCTAACCTTTTCTAATTTTCCAGATTGGCGGATCACGATGCTGCCCACAATCAAAGCGATGATAAGCAATGGAATCAAACAGATGAAGATCATGCGCCATCCAAAATGATAGATGGCCCAGCCCCCAAACATAGGCCCCATAGCCGGCGCACAGGCGATAATGATGGTGGCAATACCAATAATAAAGCCTAATTTTTCCAATGGTGCCTGTTCCAGTACGATGTTGAACATCAAAGGCAGGGCAATACCCGTTCCAATACCCTGTATCAGACGACCGATCAGCAGGATAAAAAAGCTTGGAGAAATGATTGCCAGGATGGTACCGATCATAAATGCAATGATTGACAGAACAAACATCTGCTTGATCGTAAGTCTTTTTTTCAAAAAAGAGGAAATTGGAATTACGATTGCCAATACCAGCAGATAGCCCGTTGTGACCCACTGTGCCAGAGAGGTTGTAACACCAAAGTCGCTCATCAGGGTCGGCATAGCCACATTCATGGAGGTCTCCAGCAATATTCCACAAAATGCTAACACGCCAACAGAGACGATGGATAAAATCAGTCTCAAGTTTAGTTTCCTTTCAAATTCCATTTCTATAATTACCTTTCATTTTTTAGTTAGTATCTTCCACTGGTAACACCAGTTTTTTAAAGGTCATATAAACCACAAGGATGCTGATGATTGCAGCAACTGCATCGGTAATCGCTCCAGCAAATTTGATGCCATCGATTCCGGCAAACATTGGAATGATCAGGATAAGCGGAATTGGCAAGACAATATATCGCACAATAGCAAGCAACGAACCCTTCACCGGCATTCCAATGGCAGCCATGATGTTGGTGGAGAGGACCTGAATACCGTTAAGGATAATCATACACAGGTATACCCGCATAAACGGAATACCAAAGGCAAAATACAAGTCGCTGGTTTCTCCAAACAGCATAAGCAGTGGTTTTGGAAATACTTCAAATACAATCAATGCAACAATAGATATGTACAGGCTCATTTTGATTGCCTGTTTGTACACGGCCTTCACACGGTCGTATTTTTTTGCTCCCATGTTGAAGCTGTACAACGGCTGACTTCCCTGAGAGATGGCAATAAACAGGTTTACTACGATGGTGTTGACCTTTAAGATAACCCCAGCAGCGCCCAGAGGGATTTCGGCACCATAGATAGACATGGCACCGTAGATTACCAGAGCATTATTTAATACGATCTGCACGATGGTAATGGAAATCTGTGTGACAAAGGTTGAAAAACCAAGAGACAGATTTTTAAAGCAATTTTTAATATCCGGAATAAAGGAAGCCTTGGTAAGCTGCACCTGCTTCATGCGGAACAGATATACAAAAGTAAATACAAAACTGATGATCTGGGAAATTACAGTTGCATATGCTGCCCCTTCAATTCCCATGTCAAATCCAAACATCAAGACAGGGTCAAGAATAACATTGATGATGCATCCAATCAAAATACTGAACATGGAGTATTTTGGACTGCCATCCATACGGATCAGTGCACACATGGTATGGAAAAACATAAAAAATGGGAAACCGATGGCGGTGATTCGCACATAGGTCGCAGCGTAAGGCAGTACCTCTGGGGTTGCACCGAACAAGGTCATCAAGGGATGTAGAAACACAAGTGTTACTGCCATGACGACAACCCCAGCAATGACCATCATCAGAATGGCGTTTCCTACCGCCTTATTGGCCATTGCTTTGTTGCCTCGTCCCATCTCCATGCCAAAACGGGAACTGCTGCCAATTCCGATAATAAGGGAAAGTGCCAACAGTATGGTTGTCAGCGGAAAGGCAACGTTGGTGGCAGCATTTCCAATGATTCCCACTTTCCAGCCGATGAACATCTGGTCCACCAGATTGTATAGGCTGGATGCTGTCATAGAAAAGATACTTGGTATGGTAAATTGAATCAATAATTTCTTGGGATCTGCGAATCCCAAAGGATTACCCTGTGTCTGCGTCATAACATTCTCCTTTATCTAGTAAAAAGCACACCTTGAAAGATTCACTTGCATATTTACGAAAGAAAATTCTTCCCTAGTCTAATTATAAAGCTGCAGTAGTTAGTTGAGTTTGTTTATTTGAGTACGAAATCTATAGGGGTGTTTGTACGTTTGTATTGTATTGCACAACGATT
>JAFUPY010000073.1 GCA_017472565.1 Eubacterium sp. | reverse complement strand
CATCTTGGCAATTCCTGTGCCGCTGGTATCTGCCATAGCTTTTCCTCGGACGGACGCTGTATTTCGCTGTTAAAAATATTGCAGAGCAATGCGTGCATCTACAACTGTAAGTATTGCTCCAGCAGGGCTGACAATGACTGTCGCCGCGCTACCTTTACTCCGGATGAGATATGCACACTGGTTATTGAGTTTTACCGAAGAAATTATATTGAAGGGCTGTTTTTGAGTTCCGCTGTTTGCAGGAATCCTACCTACACTTTGGAACTAATGTATCAGACCCTATATTTGCTGCGGACAAAATATCGATTTAACGGCTATATCCATGTGAAGGCGATTCCTTATGCGCCACCAGAATTGATTGAAAAGCTTGGCTATTTGACTGATCGCATCAGCATTAATCTGGAACTTCCGACTGCCGAAGGATTACAGATGCTGGCTCCACAAAAGACCCGAAGTTCCATCCTGCAGCCTATGCGCCAAATCCAACAACGGATTGTGGATCATCGTCTGGCGATTGGCAAAAGCGCTTCTATGGAGCGAAGCAGTGGAAATCGATATTTGCACGATACCATTTTTCAACATCGCTCCGATATGTATTTGGGGGATTCCAACATTGACCCCGGAAATCCAACAATTTTGCAGGATAATATAGGTAAATCTGATAACCCAATTGCGAAAACACATAATGGAAAAGTACCAGCAGCTTTTAGACAAGCATCTGATCAGCCTTTCGCACCTGCGGGACAGAGTACCCAGATGATTATCGGAGCCACTGGAGAAACGGACTATCAGATACTCGCCACAACCCAGGCATTGTATCAACAGTTTGACCTGAAGCGTGTTTTTTTCTCCGCCTATGTTCCGCTGAACGAAGACAGTGAGCTGCCATCCCTTGACACAGCACCACCGCTGTTGCGTGAGCACAGACTGTATCAGGCCGACTGGCTGCTTCGCTATTATGGATTTCATGCAGAAGAATTATTAACTCCAACGAATCCATTCTTTAACCTACAGATTGACCCGAAGTGCAACTGGGCAGTACAACATTTGGAACAATTTCCTGTTGAGATAGCTACCGCAGATTACAGCACATTGATGCGTGTACCAGGCATTGGCAATAAGTCTGCGATTCGCATCATACAGTCTCGCAAAGCAGGCTCCCTTTCCTTTGAGTCCATCAAAAAAATGGGGGTAGTCCTGAAACGCGCCCAATACTTTATCACCTGCAACGGAAAGCTGTATCACCCTTTCCGCCTGGAAGAAACCTTTATTACCCGACAGTTGACCGATACCACCGCCCGAACAGACTGGGAGATTGCCCATCCACAGTCCTATCAGCAACTATCTCTTTTTGATATGACTGGATTTCAAGCTGGAACACAGGCCTAATCCAGACAGCTCACGATTTCGTCTGCAACAAAACTACACGTTAAACAGGAGACCGTTCTCATGATCATCTATACTTGTGAAGATACTTTTGAAGCCATGATGACCTGTATCTATGATGCCTGGGCATCCAAAGAAGGACACCAGAATATCCGCCTTCAGACCGAGCCGCTGGGCAATTATGAACTTTTTTGTGACTATCGCCATGTGAATGTCGATGCCAAAAAGTGTCAAAAAGTCATCCGGTCCATTCAGAAAAAAATCTCTTTTTCTGCCTACCAGATGGTCTTTCGCTGTGCCATGTCAGCACAACCGGATAAGCTGGATGTGATTTACCGGTTTTTATTACTTGGCTTTGCCTATGGTTCGCAGGTAACCGACATGCTGCAAAGCCCTCATGTGATGGCCATTTTTGAGTCAGACCGCAAAGTGAAAAATGAGGCTCATTACACCCGGGAATTCATTCGTTTTCAAGCACTGCCCAACAACGTGCTGGTATCTCATATCGAGCCCAAAGCAGATATCCTTACACTGTTAGCCCACGCTTTTGAAGATCGTCTTCCATCCGAGAACTGGATGATCGTGGACGACAACCGACGAACAGCATTAATTCATCCTGCAAATGCAGACTCCTATCTGACCAGATTGACGATTGATGAATTAGAAAAATTAAAACAAACAGAATCTGTCGCAGACCCATTTATTGATTTGTGGAAGACCTTTTTTAAGACAATAGGTATTAAAGAACGAGAAAATCCTGCTTGCCAGCGGAATCATCTGCCCCTTTGGTATCGAAAACATATCACAGAATTTATATAGGCTAAGCCTACACTTCTATGTTATAGTGATGGTAACGTTATTGTTATGTATGGTATTTCATGTGCATAAGACAAACCATATATAAAACCAAAACGTAGTTTAGCCCCAGGAGGATCGGCAATGATTTTAGAAGTATGTGTAGACTCTGTAGAATCCGCTATCAACGCAGAACAAGGTGGTGCTGACCGCATAGAACTTTGCGGCGACTTAATTGTTGGTGGAGTCACACCATCCCTTGCGCTCTACGAACGTATTCGCGAAAAGATACAGATTCCAATCCATGTGCTTTTGCGTCCACGTTTTGGTGACTTTTTATATAGTGAAGAAGAACTGGAAATTCTGACCCGACAGGCAAAACTATTTTCTTTAGCTGGCGCTGACAATCTGGTCATTGGATGCCTTACTGCCGAAGGTTGTCTGGACTTAGAAGCAATGGGTCGTATCATTGAGGCAGCTGGCACAACTCCAATCAACCTTCATCGCGCCTTTGACATGTGCCGCGATCTGAAGGAAGCACTGGAAGACGCCAAAACCCTTGGCATCGTATCCATCCTTACATCTGGCGGTTATGCCTCTGCCGTTGAAGGCATAGAAGTTCTGGAGCATCTTAAGAAAAATGCTGGCAGCATCCGCATCATGGCCGGTGCAGGACTGAATGCCAAGAATATTGCATATATGAAGAACCATTCTTCGATCACCGACTACCATATGTCCGGGAAAAAGGTACTCCGGAGCAACATGCAATACCGTAATCCACGGGTAAATATGGGACTTCCAACATTGTCTGAGTACGAAGTGTGGCAGACAGATGTGGAAGCGATAAAGGCAGCAAAAACGGTTTTGATGAAGTAAAAAATCTTCCCTGTATAAAAAAGCTCCTCATGACAACCTGTTTTTATTCTACACGTTATCATACGGAGCTTTTATTATATGAATTGTTTTTCTATTATGGAATCACCAGGGTTTCTGCAAGTGCAATTAAAAAGAATACCAGCCAAAAGATGATAAACGGTGCGATAATAAGGCCTAGTATCCGCAGGCCTTTTTTTCGTGCCCGCATAAAGGGGAACAGTCGCTGCATATTTCTGTAGTTGCCGTAAAAGAAAGCAATCCAAAAAAGAATCAGTGAGAACCCAAATCGGTAAAAAAGCAGTTCTCCTCTCGTATCAAAACTCATCTCTGTGGCGGACATCACTACCGCAATGATACCAGCATAAATACCGCTCGCAAGCAGCATCTTCCATGGCTGTAAGGTGCGAAATCCTGGCGGCAGCCATTCTGATTTGATCTGGATGCTTCGCTTCAGTGCCCGATGTAGCTGGGCAACGTCCCGGTAACGATCCTTTGGGTTGACCTCTAAGCAACAGCAAATCACATGTTTCAATCTTCCACCAGCCAGCTTATCGGTTGGTAATCTGCGGCAAAGCAATAGATTCATCAACACGCCGACCGCATAGATGTCGGTCTGTGGAGAAGATGGAGAAAATCCATATTGCTCTGGTGCTGCAAATCCTGCTGTCCCAAGAAGTACCGTATCCTTATAGCGTCCTGTATGACCAGCCTTAGAGGCATAAAACGCCCTGGCAGAGTAACCAATCTTTGCCGCATCAAAATCAAGCAGCTTCACCACGCCTTCCGGGGAAAGCAAAATATTGGATGGTTTGATATCTCGATGAATCACTGGTGGCTCCATGCTATGCAGATCCATTAAAATCTTACACAACTGCATCGCAATGTTCCAGGTCTCCGCTTCGCTGAAAATATGCCCTTCTTCCAGCATCTCTGACAATGTGGAACCTGCACAATACTCTTCAATAATGGTAATCTCAATTCCCTTCGTATTGGAGGGGGCCATTCCTGCTTGTCCATAAATTCCATATATAACCGGGATATTTTTTACTGGATTACTGGCCAACTGGTGGTACACCTCCAGGTTGTAACAGGAAAGCTGTTTTTTCACATAGAGATTCCCATCCACCTCACTGCGCACAAGCATAATATGCCCTTTGTCACAAAGAGGGGAAACATCCTGATATGTAGTTAATGGATGCTGACATTCGAAAAACATAGAACCTCCTGGAAAAAATTGTTAACTTTCCCCTTTTTTGGGGGATGAAAACAATTTCTTTTCTGATAAACTAAAAGGTGACAGCGCGTTTTCAATTACCCGCTGATTATCAAAACTATTATATCATTCCCTATACGCAATGATAACCCATAAAAATACAACACCGAGGTAAGCTATGACGATATTTGACAAAGACACAACCAATCTGATGGATGCTCTGCAGAACGCCAGACCCTCTGATATGCACGAGTATATACAGGAACAATTTGAAGAGGGCGAGCCTGACTTTCCAGGCTATATTAATATGCTTCTCTCCCAAAAAGGATTGAAGCGTCAGGATGTGCTGATCAAAGCAAACCTGCCACAAAAATACGGCTATAAATTATTAAGCGGTGAGTCTCACACCACAGACCGGGACAAAATCCTTCGCATCTGTTTTTCTATGGAAATGACCTTAAAGGAAACTCAGCGGGCATTAAAGCTTTATGGCATGAGCGAGCTGTATCCAAAGATCAAGCGAGACGTTCTGCTGATTGTTGCCATTGGGCAAAAAACCTACGATATTGACCAGGTGAATGACATATTAAAAAAAGAGGGGCAAGCTCCTCTTTACGATGTGGATAGTGAATAACACACGTTATATAGTATAGTCATTCCAGGGAATTGTTTTTCCCCTAAAGTAATAGAAAATATGCATAAACATACTTCCTAAACAATGAAAAAAGAAATCTGTCTCGTAGAAAAACAAAACGTTTCTCTGCTGACAGATTTCTTTTTTGTCCAATACTCTACCCTGTTTTATTTTAATATACCGGTCAGACCAATGGCACCTTTCCCGCCGTGGCTGGATACTACACAGCCAGTCATCACATATTCCCAGGACTTGAATTCTGCCGCCCTGGCAGTATCTTCCATGTACCGAAGCACCTCTGGTGCAACCCCTTTGCCGTACATCAGATACAGGCATTCCTGATCCAGGTCGTATTTACTAAAGAAATCTTTCATGAACTCTTTTACCACTTTGCTCATATTGCCACGATACTTCTTGGAAGTCACCAGCTTTCCTTCCGGATTGATCTCAATCAGAGGTTTTAAATGAAGAATGGTCGCGCCAAGATACTGAGCGTTGGATACACGTCCGCCTGCCTTTAAGTAATCCAGTTTATCAGGGATAAATTCACAGACAACCTTGTCCGCAAGAATCTGCAGTTCTTCAAACAATTTGTCATAATCTTCCATCTGCTCTGCAATTCGCTTCTGGATATGATTATAGCCTAATATGATATGGGCGGTACTCCCCGCAGAGACTTCTTTGGTGTCAACAATGTAGACATTGTCAAATTCTCTTGCTGCAATCACCGCATTCTGATAGGTACTGGATGCATTGGCTGTATAAGCAAAATTATAGATTACGCAGTCTGGATTTTCTTCGTTTATTTTTGCAAAGAAATCGATATATTCATTAATATTAGTGGCACTGGTCTTTGGTGCTTTGCCTGTTGTCTCAAAGTATTCAAATACTTTGTCTACTGGAATACTTCCATCCAAAAAGCTTTCGTCACCCAGATTGACATGCATTGGAACTACCTTGACCCCGTACTGTTCCACCATTTTTGCAGGCATATCGGAGCCGGTTTCTGTTGTGATAATAATCTTCTTCATAAAAATCCTCCAATTGTAAACGATTGCATAAAACACCCGATTTTATACAAACAATTGGAGGTATTATAAACTTTTTATATTTATCGGCTATTAACCAGTTGTTAATGAGATGTTAAAATACGAAACTTTCCATAAACGTATATCACGCCCAGGTTACAGTCTCAATATCACTGTAAAAGCAGTGCCTTCCTCCACACGGCTGGACACCTGAATCTCGCCATCCACCAGCTCCAGCACTCGTTTTACCAGTGCAAGTCCCAGGCCATTTCCTTTGGTAGAATGGGACACATCTCCCTGATAGAACTTGTCAAAAATATTTTTCATGGTCTCTTCGTCCATCCCAACGCCACTGTCACGAAGTTCTACCTTCAAAACAGTATCGTCTACCCAGGAAGTCAGACGAATGGCTCCTTTCTCCGGGGTAAATTTCACCGCATTAGATATCAGATTGTTCCACACCAGTTCCAAAAGCGTATCGTCATAGGGAATCATAATGTCCACTACGTCAATCTGAAAGTCAATCTCCTTTTCTTCCCACCAATTCATGTAGTGAAGCGCGCATCTTCGAAGCTGTTCTCCAATCGGATATGGCGTTGACACCGGAGAAATCTCCTGATGCTCCAGCTTGTTCAGCTTCAAAATATTGGAAATCATCTCACTCATTTCTTTTGTTGACTGCATAATAATGTCTGCATACTGTTTCTGCTGTTCATGCGTAAGGGTTGGATCCTTTAGCGCAGTGGAATAACTCTGAATGACAGACAAAGGTGCTTTGATCTCATGGGACACGTTGGAGATGAAATCACTCTTTAAGATTTCTGTACTCTGCAGTTCCTGTACCATGGTATTAAAGTCCTCAATCAGTACTTCAATCTCATTCTTTTTTCCATCCTTTCGAATGGGATGGATTCTGACAGAAAAATCACCCTCAGAAACCTGTCTTGCCGCATCCGCAATGATCTGGATTGGTTTTCCGTATAAATATCGCTGCATGATGGTGAATATGATCGTTAATGCTGCTGCCGTTCCTACCAAAAAGATGCCCGTCAGACTGATTACCGTCCATACTCTGTCCGGAAGATAGAAAATAATAAAGGAGATGGCAACAACCAATGCAACCATTGCAGTAAAAATATACAAAATGGTCTTTACACTGATCAGCGGCGCATTAATACGACTGTCTTTTTTCCTTGAAATGGTTCTCAATAATGGGATTGATTTGTTTTTCTTACGCATCCTTCACCACCGCCTTATATCCAAACCCATGCACGGTCACCAGTTCAAAGCTGTCGCAATGAGCAAACTTTTTACGAAGCTTGGTAATATACACGTCCACGCTGCGCAGGCTGCTGTCATTGCTCATGGCCCAATAGTCTTCCAGCAGATCGCTGCGGGTAAATATCTTTTTCGGATAGGACAGCATCTTATACAGAATGTTGAACTCTCGAGGCATGATCGGAATCTCTTCCCCATCCACAAAGGCTGACATCTCATCCTGCTTCAGCACCAGATTGCCTATGCGAAGCTCGTTGGCGTTATTAAGCTGGGTTCGGCGAAGCAGCGCCTGGATACGAAGCACCAACTCTTCCAGGTCGATTGGCTTTACCATGTAGTCGTCAATTCCTGCCCGAAATCCTTTCTGTTTGGTGGACAGATCATCCAGCGCAGACACAAATAAGATCGGAATGGATGCGTTGGTCTGTCGCACTGCCTGGGCAAAATCTATCCCATTTATCTGCGGCATCATAATATCTGAAATAATCAGATCATAGTGTTTCTGACACAGCAAATCAAAGGCCTGTACCGGATGTAGACAGCCCTCTGCCTGATAGTTGTGCTTCTTCAAAAATGTACATACGATCTGATTGAATTTTTCGTCGTCTTCTACGATAAGGATTTTACTCATACTGGATTCCTTTTCTTTGATATTCTTTTCCTTTTTTTGTATGAATAATTTGCTTTACTTACTACCTTTACCGAACAGTCCCTTTTTTTCTTTTTTCTCCTGTTTTTCGGATTTTCTTACCAGACGTTCGTACTCTTTCCAAACTACTTCGAATTCATCTTTATACTTATCCACCTGATCTCCTGCCAGTTCACAGGCCTGATCCAGATACTGTTTTGCCAGAGCAAGTGCTTCTTCTGATTTATTCAAATCTGCTTCATTGCTGGCAAGCATTGCTTTTACATAAGCACCGTGAACCAGATATCCTTCCCGCTCCATGTCAGCAATGACTTTCTCTGCCAGTTCTTTCCAATAAGCTGGTGTGCGGTCATGGGTCGCTCGATCTGGCATCTGATAAGCTGCTTCAATATCAGATCCAACTGTATCGTCCTTGTACAGCATGTTTGGCCAGGCATTGCTAAGAGCCAGAAAATGCATATAGTGAACCACAAATCCAAGCTGCATCCACTCGTCTTCCTGTAAAAGTGTGGCATCTTTTTCATAAAGCTTACGGTATTTCTGAATGGCACGGGTAAAACACAAAATCGCCTTTGCATTTAATTCCCTGTATTCTGTTACCTTCATGGTCACCCATGCCGCATTGCGGTAGGCAAGTCCCATGTAGGAGCAAAATCCTGCCAGACATTTGATTGCCTCCTCTTTGCCAAGGGACTCTGCCTGCAGCAGATACGCAATCGCTTCGTCAGGCTTGTTATTGGCCACCATAATATCACTGCCATAAAACCACCCATCCTTATCCTCAGGATACTTTTCTGTATATCTTGTGATATAAAGTAAGGCCTTGTCCAAATCCTGAGCCTTTACACCCTGTCCTCTGTAGTACATCAAGGCAAGATAATAAGAGGCTGCTGCCTTATCCAATTTTTCATATTCCTTTGCTTTCTTGAAAGCAGCGGCGAAGTCTTCCTTTTCATAAAGTGTTTTTACCTGCTCATCCCACTGCTGTTTTTCCTCTACCGAAAGCTTTTTTCCAAATCCAAACATATGTAATACTTCTCTCTTTTTCCATCGATATAGATGTTATAACACCTATATCAATAATGAAATAATCCCTATTTTTTATAAGTCTCGCTGACCTTCAACTGACGAATCAAACGGTCATAAAAGGCCTGCTGCACTTCCTCGCGTTCACTCTCCGGATATTCAAAAAATCCTTTTCCTGTCTTGATGCCATAGTGTCCCTCTGCCACAAGACTGCGCATGGAGTCACTTGCTTTATCAGAGTTGTTAAAGTGTGGGAACATATTATCTTCTGCCGCACACCATACGTCCAGGCCGCCCATATCAGCCGTCTCTAACATACCTGTAGTGGCATTGCGAAAACATGGACCATACATCAGCGCTTTGTCGATATCTTCGTAAGATGCTGCCCCAATGTCCAGCAGATGAAACACCTCTCTTGCCTGTGCATGCAAAATGCGATTGGCAATCATCCCCGGAATATCCTTCAGCACACGGACCGGCTGCTTGCCGCTTTCTTCGTAAAGAGCATACACTTCATCAAACACTTCCTCGTCCATATTGCCAAACTTGGACAACTCTGCAATGGGAATCAGATAGGCTGGATTGTACCAGTGCGATACCATACAACGCTTTTGACGTTCCGCTGGCAAGTCCGCAATCATTTCACTCAGTTTCAAGGAAGAGGTATTGGTGGCAAAGACCGTATGTCTTGGACAAAGCGTATCCAACTGTGCAAACAATGCTTTTTTCAACTCCATACACTCAGGAATTGCTTCCATTACGTAGTCAGCATCCTTTACCGCTTCTGCCAAATTCGGGCAAATGATAATGTTCCCCAGCGTTCGCTCCACATCTTCTTGCGGAATATAGTCCGCATCCGCCATAAACTGCAATTCTTCTCTCATCTTTTCCGGTGCTGCCAAAAGGCTTTCTTCTATTGGGTCATATAACGTTACTTTTCGGCCACTTCTGGCAAACACATGGGCAATCCCATGTCCCATGGTTCCTGCACCGATGACTGCGATATTCTGAATCATGTTACACTCCACTCCGCCGCTTACTTGCGGCACAAATACGTAATTTAGAATCGAAAACGGACGCTTTTTCGATCATTGAAAAAATATATAAAAAAGTATACTATATTCACTGATTATTTTCAAAAAAATAATATGTGTTGAATTTTCAACAGATTTTTATGTAAAAATGAGATATTATCTCATTGTAAGAACAACTCATATCTAAGGGAGGAACGATTATGATCCGTAGAATTATCAAAATAAATGAAGAAAAATGTAATGGATGTGGTGCATGTGCTGCTGCCTGCCACGAAGGAGCCATCCAGATGATCGATGGTGTGGCAAAGTTGACCCGAGATGACTACTGCGATGGACTGGGGGACTGTCTGCCAGCATGTCCAACAGGCGCCATTTCCTTTGAAGAACGGGAAGCGCTTCCATACGATGAAGAAGCAGTAAAAATCGCACAGACTATAAAGATGATCAAAGAGCAGAATGTATCTGCTGAAGCTGGCGAAAATGTACAGCCTAAAGTATTGCCTTGCGGATGCCCAGGTACACAGTCCAAATCCATCAAGCGGGAACCCGTTGCTGAACCAGCACCTGCGGCCGGCTGTCCAACCCAGGCACCAGCTTACGCACCAGTTGCAAGCCAGCTGTCCCAGTGGCCAGTACAGATCAAGCTGGTACCAATCAACGCCCCATATTTTAATGGCGCAAACCTGCTAATCGCAGCTGACTGTACCGCATATGCATATGGTAATTTCCATAATGAATTCATCCGAAACCGCATCACACTGATCGGCTGTCCAAAACTGGATGAAGGCGATTACACAGACAAGCTGACACAGATTATCGCCAACAATGATATCAAGAGCGTGACCATCGTCCGCATGGAAGTACCATGCTGTGGCGGAATCGAGAACGCAGCCAAGAATGCACTGCAGGCCAGCGGCAAGTTTATCCCATGGCAGGTAGTGACTGTGACATGCGATGGCAGACTGAAATAAATCCTCATCTAGCAAAACAGAAAAAAGAATCTGCTTCGACAAAAGATATAGAAAAGGCTGGGAGAAAAATTACCTCGCGCAAACCGTTCTAAGGTTTGTAAGAGCCAATTTTTTCCCAGCCTTCATTTTTCAATCATTAACAAACTATAGTTCTATATTTTCCTCTACACTTCTTATCTTCATTTACTGCGCTGCAACTCTCGCCTTCGCCGCAATCTCTAATCGCTTCATATCTTTAAACTCTAAAATCAACATCGTGAGCGCTGCGATAAAGGACGCAGCATCTGCGATTGGTGCCGCATACAAAATTCCCATCAAGCCAAAAACTTTTGATAAAATCAAAATCAACGGAATCAGGAATATGATCTGTCTTGTCAAGGAAAGGAACATACCTTTCTTCGGCTTGCCAATGGCGGTAAAGAATGTGGATGAAATTGTCTGAACCGGTGCCAGGAAAATACCAAACAAGAAGGTTCTAAAGAACAACACACCAAATTCAAAATACAGTGCATCTCCGTCTCCATCACCAAACAGCCCAATCAACTGTTCTGGAATTGTCTGGAACATAATAAATGCAACAATACAGATAATCATGCCTACTGTCAGTGCCATTTTATAAGCAGACCTTACGCGGTCATATTTTTCTGCACCATAATTGAAACTGAAGATTGGCTGACCACCCTGCACCAGACCAATGACAACCCCAAAGAACAGCTGGAATGTTTTCATGCCAATACCTGCAATAGCCAGCGGTGTGGCTTCTCCATAGATAGACAACGCTCCATAAAATGTAAGAGAATTGTTCAATACGATCTGGGTAACCATCATTGCCAACTGGTTCACACAAGATGCCATTCCGATAGAAACAATTGGTTTCACATATCGCATGTGAAGCTTCAGATGCTCTTTCTTTAAAGGTACTGTCTTAAAATGCAGCATATATCGGAACACAACCAGAGCAGAAACGATCTGACCAATAATCGTAGCCCAGGCTGCACCTGCCATGCCCCAGTCAAGACCAATGACAAAGATTGCATCCAGTGCAACATTGATTACAGCGCCAATAATGTTGCACCACATGGACATCTTAGGGCTGCCGTCTGCACGGACCAGATGACATCCACCTGCGGTAAAGATCAAAAACGGAAAACCGATAGCTGTAATACGGGTGTACTCAATGGCATATGGCATAACATCGTCTGGTGTACCAAAACCAACCAACAGTGGTCTCATGAAAATCTGTGTTACGATTAACAGCACCACCCCACAAAAGAACAATAAAACTGCCGCATTGCCAATATAATTGATGGCTCTGTCTCTCTCTCCACGACCCATATCCAGGTTAAAGTTACTTGCACCACCGATACCAAACAACAACGCCAACGCAATGGAAATTGTTGTCAATGGAAATACTACGTTCGTTGCTGCGATACCCAGGGTACCCACAGCCTGACCGATAAACAACTGGTCAACGATGTTGTATAAAGAACTAACCAACATCGCAATAATACTTGGAATCGCAAACTTTACCATCAGATTTTTTACAGGTACTACACCTAATGGATTTACTTTTGCTTTTACTTCCATTCAATCATCTCCTAACTAAAACTCTCTGCATCTCTCTCAAAAAACAAATAACATTCAATACTCTCTTCTATAAAAGTGTATATTACTATACCGAACTAAACTATTCTAATGGAAAACAATCCATTTTTCAATAGAAACTGGAAAAGTTTTGCTTTTTTATGGAAAACCATGTAAACTTAACCATAATCACTAGACCATATCCTGTCTTATATATACTTTATATTGCATGCATTGTTATCGAAAAGGAGCGTTTCTATGATTCATATTTTGATTGCGGAAGACAATACCAGTTATCGAAAATTAATGAAAATACATCTGAACCGTGCCGGTTACCAGGTATTCGAAGCCAACGATGGTGAAGAAGCATTGGAGATCCTGGAACACGAGACCATTCATCTGCTGATTGCAGACATTATGATGCCAAATCTGGATGGTTTTAACCTGACGGAGCAGATTCGTCAGGCCAACTATACCATGCCCATTCTGATTGTGTCTGCTAAAAGTGCGTTTGACGACAAACGGGAAGGTTTTTCCAAGGGCGCGGATGATTATATGACCAAGCCAATTGACATGGACGAAATGCTTCTACGTGTACAGGCACTTCTTAGAAGAGCCAACATTTCCGAGAAGAAACTTTTGACCATCCATGGGTGTGTATTGAACGAAGACTCTCTCCAGGTAACATACAGGGAAATGGTTTTTGAACTTCGCCAGAAAGAATTTGGTCTCTTACACAAGCTGCTCTCCTATCCAAATCAGATTTTTACCCGCCAGTCTCTGATGGATGAAATCTGGGGCATGGACTCAGAAACGGACTCCCGTACTGTAGATGTTCACATCAAACGCCTTCGGGAGAAGCTTGCAGATGTAGATGTTTTTGAAATCCAGACGATCCGCGGGCTGGGGTATAAAGCTGTAATCCGTTAGAAACCAGCTTTCCATCCGATTTTCATAATAACTCTGTAGAAAGGATAGGGGAATGCATCTGATTCCGTGCATCCCTTGGTAATCATAAATGAAAAAGTTTAGACGCCGACTGGGATTTATCTTCGTTGTACTGGTAACCGTATCTTCTATCGTGTCCTTTGTTGCATCGCTGCTGATTCGATACAATGTGATTTTAAGAAACCAGGACGTTAAAATCTTTTTATTTGGCTTTGCCATGAAGGATGTTGTGATTGTTATTATTGCCTTCATCATATTCATCCCGATTGCCCTTCGATTCGTTAAGCGAACGGCTACTCCTATCGTCGAACTGTCAGATGCCGCAAAGGAAGTGGCAAAAGGAAACTTTGACATTCAGGTAGAAGAATTCAATCGTAAGGATGAATTAGGCGATCTTGCCGTTCAGTTCAACCTCATGATACAGGAACTGCGCAGTAATGAGTATTTGAAAAAAGACTTCATTTCCAATGTGTCACACGAATTCAAAACTCCACTGGCAATTATCAATGGATACGGAAAATTGCTGGCAGAAGATAGTATTGCGGAAGAAGAACGCAGGGAATATGCAGAATTGATTGTAAAGGAAAGTCAAAGACTATCCACATTGACCACCAATATGCTAAAACTGTCCAAGTTAAATACCGATACCATTTCACTAAAAAAGAAGACCATGCTGTTAGATGAGCAGATTCGTCAAACAATCCTTTTGTTAGAACAGAAATGGAGCGCTAAAAATCTGCAGTTTCAGCTGCATCTTCCAAATGCCCTATACAAAGGGGAGGAAGAATTGCTTTCTGAAATTTGGATCAACTTGTTAGACAACGCCATCAAATACTCTCCTGAAAACGGGCTCATTGATATCAGCCTGATTTCCACCCAGTATTCCTACGCCATCTATATCCGTGACCAGGGACCAGGCATTCCAAAAGAGCAGCTTCCAAGGGTCTTTGAGCAGTTCTATCAAGGAGACCTTTCCCACAAGCGCGAAGGCGCAGGCCTGGGGCTTTCCATTGCCTACAAGATTGCAGAACTGCACGGCGGTTCTATTGAATGCTCCAGTAAAGAGGGAAAAGGAACCACGTTTACGGTGCATTTGAGTAAGTAAAAAAACAATTAGACGCTCGGACAAAACAAGTATTCCTCCGAAAACCCGCTCTCGCTTCTTTTGAAACGTAACAGTACTAACCTCAGCTTCGCTTCGCTAAGTGCTGACGTTTCAAGAGAGTTTTCTTTGGAATATTGTTTATCCTCGCGTCTTTTTTCAACTCATACTATATACTTATTATATGTAACTTATTATCTGCAATTTTAAATTGAATATTACGACTTCCATAGGCCATCCCATAGATGCGCTCAGGGTCATCCTGATAAGATGGTCGTGGATCCATGGACAGAATCTCGATTAAGCCTTTTATTTTCTCTTCTACACAACGCTGTGCATTAAAATCTTCTAAAGCAACTTTTTTCGTATGAGAATTCAGCGCTAAATCATCTTTCAAAAATTCTCTCTCAAGCTGTTCCCGAATCGATTCCGACAATTCCACTTGTAGGTGATAATCCTTCTTTTCTTCTGAAAAACTGCCTGTCGCCTCTGGATGACTGTCCACATAGGGAAGGTATGGCTTGATGTCATAAATTGGAGTACCATTCATAAGGTCAGCTCCACTGACATAGAGCACCGGACCTTCTGGTGTATCAAGCTCGATTCGTTCCAGCTTCACACAAGACAATCCGATTGGATTTGGACGAAATGGAGAGCGTGTAGCAAACACACCCACACGCTGATTGCCACCAAGTCGGGGTGGACGCACAGTCGGATTCCAGGACTTTGCTTTCACTGTATTTTCAGGTTCACCCTTGCCATCTTTTTCTGCACCATAGGCTCTTTTATTCTCTGAAAACTCCCAAATCAACCAGATATGCGAATACTCCTCCAGACCGCGGAAGGCATTCACATCCCGATATTCCGGTTCAAAGACAATTTTTGAAATGATATGTCTCGCCAAACCACTTTGACGGGGAACCCCAAATTTTTCACTTAAATCATTCTCAATTTTCGCAATTTTTATCATCATTTCTACTTGCATGTATGTTTATGTTATTTTTCTTACTTCAACATACTTTTTCTGCTTCCTTTTTTCTTCAATTGTATGTTTGTGTTACTTTTTTCTTACTTCAACATACTTTTTCTGCTTCCCTTTTTCTTCAATTGTATGTTTGTGTTGCTTTTTTCTTACTTCAACATACTTTTTCTGCTTCCTTTTTTCTTCAATTGTATGTTTGTGTTGCTTTTTTCTCACTTCAACATACTTTTTCTACTTCCCTTTTTCTTCAATTGTATGTTTGTGTTGCTTTTTTCTTACTTCAACATACTTTTTCTGCTTCCTCTTTTCTTCAATTGTATGTTTGTGTTGCTTTTTCTTAACTTTAACATACTTTTAATAAAAGCAGGGAGAAAAATTGCCTGGCGCAAACCGTCCTGAGGTCTGTAGGAGCCAATTTTTTCCCTGCTTTCAGGAATATTAGAATAATTGTATACAATCACGCTTTACATTTATTCTTTACATTTATTCTTTACATTTATTCTTTACGTTTATTCTTTACGTTTATTCTTTACATTTATTCTTTATAATGATTCCCTGCAATACACTTCCATTATCGTTTCACTTTAGAAAGTACCGCACTAAATAATGCTTCTGCACATTCCTCTTCGCTCCAAAGCTCGGTATCCAGTAACAGATCTGGATTCTTTGGAACTTCGTATGGAGAATCGATACCTGTGAAAGACTTGATTTCGCCCTTCAGTGCTTTTTCGTAAAGTTTCTTTGGATCACGCTGTTTGCATGTTTCAATGTCTGCTTTTACGTATACTTCCATGAAGTTGTTACCGATTTCTGCTCTTGCTGCTTCTCTTGCTTCTGCAAATGGAGAAATCAGTGTTACGAATGTTACGATGCCTGCATCTTTGAACATCTTAGCAACTTCTGTTGTACGACGGATGTTTTCTTTTCTGTCCTCATCAGAGAAACCAAGATCATGATTCAAGCCGCGGCGAAGCTTGTCACCATCCAGTACGTAAGCAGGAATTCCCTGTGCTACCAGACGACGTTCTACTTCCTGGGCAGTTGTTGTCTTGCCGGAGCCAGACAGACCTGTCATCCAAACAACCAGACCGCTGTTGCCAAGGAGACGTGCGCGCTCTCCTTCTGTCATCGCATCGCCGGACCAACGGATGTTCTTGTTGTCATAGGCATCGTCCTTCATCGCTTCTGTGATGATACCACCACCAGCGATTTCATAATCATCTACGATAACGAAACGGCTTGTTGCTTCGATGGTACCTGCAAGGTCAAATGCGATTGGACGATCTAATTTCAGAATACATTCTGCAACTTCGTTCTTTTCTACATACTGACGGGAAATACAGCTTAAGTCAGACGCGTTAACAACACGCTCTACGGATTCCAGACGCATTTCTACTTTTGCTGTACCACATTTTAAGAAGTAAGTTTTGTTCAGCTTTAAGTTTTCTTTTCCAAGCCAGAACAGGTTTACTTTCATGCGAACTCCAACCTGTGGAGCTTCTTCGCTTGCCAGACATGCGATTTCACCACGTTTTACGAAGATTTCTTCTGTCATGGTGAAACCAGCAGCGTTTTCTGCTGTGAACTCTGTTGGAGTTTCTGCGTTGAATACTTCCAGCGTCTTAACTGCAGTTTTCTTTCCGGATGGATAGAAAACAAGCTGGTCCCCAGCGCGAACCTTACCTGCATCTACAGTACCAGCGATGATACGGCGGCTATCGTTGCTTCCTGTAAACTTATAAACACCCTGAACTGGCATACGGAATGGCATGTTTTCTGGAGCAGGAATGGTATTAAACTCATCCATCTGCTGCAGAACTGTCAGACCTTCATACCAAGGCATGTTTTCGGATTTGAAAGCAATGTTATCACCTTCCATACCGCTTACTGGGATGAAAGTTTTTGGTACAATATTGATTTTCTTTAAGAACTTTTCATATTCATCTTTAATATCATCGTACACGCTCTGTTTGTAACCAACCAGGTCCATCTTGTTAACGAGAACTGCCACCTGTCTGATACCAAGCATGGATAAGAAATACCCATGACGACGTGTATTTTCTTCTACACCACGGGATGCATCGATAACAAGGAGCGCTGCTTCTGCTCTGGAAGCACCTGTTACCATGTTTTTCAAAAATTCGATGTGTCCTGGCGCATCGATAATGATGTATCTTCTCTTTTCTGTCTGGAAAAAGCAACGGGCAGTATCGATTGTGATACCCTGTGCCTGCTCGTTTTTCAGAGCATCCAGTAAAAACGCATACTCAAAAGGTTTGGAGTTACGTTTGCAATTTTCTTTGATCGCTTCTAATTTACCGTCTGGAAGGGCTCCTGCATCAGCAAGCATTCTTCCGATTACGGTACTTTTTCCGTGGTCTACGTGACCAACGGTAACAACACTCAATAATTCTTCCATCTGCATCTTTTGTGCCCTCCTACATATATCCGTTACGACGAAGTGTTTCTAATCCGCCGTCTTCTGCATCCTGTGCACGTCCACTACGCTCTGCGATATTGGATAATGCACCTGTCTTTAACTCTTCAATGATCTCACGAACATTTCTGGATTCAGACTTGATTGGTTTTGTACAAGGAGCACAGCCAAGAGAACGATATCTTGTTCCATCGCCCTGGTTGTAGTACAGGGAAACCGTTGGAATGTTTTCACGTTCAATGTATTCCCAGATATTTAACTCTGTCCAGTCAAGAAGTGGATGGATACGCACGTGTGTATCTGGTGCAAAGTCTGTCTTGAACTGATTCCAGAATTCTGGTGGCTGGTCATCTAAGTTCCAGTCATTATACTGGTCACGTGGAGAGAAGTAACGTTCTTTAGAACGGGATCCTTCTTCGTCAGAACGAGCACCTACGATAACACCTGTATAAGCAGCTGTATCTGTGTCGCGTTCATACAGACCAGTTTCAAGATTGAGACGGTAACGTGGCCATGTACCATTTAATGTATGTGTCAGCGCTTCTGTTTTCAGACGTTTGCAGCATTCCATATGGGAAACTTTGCCGTCTGGGAATGTTTCTTTTGCTTCCAGCGCTTCTTTGTTTTCACCGTAAATCATGTACAGGTTGTACTCTTTTGCCAGACGATCGCGGTATTCGATCATTTCTGGAATTTTATAATGGGTATCTACGTGTACCAGTGGAAATGGTACGTGTCCGTAAAATGCTTTTCTTGCCAGCCATAACAGTACGGTACTGTCTTTACCGATTGACCAGAGCATGCACAGGTTACCGAATGCTGCATAGGCTTCGCGTAAAATATGAACGCTCTTCGCTTCCAATTTATCCAAATGATCCATCTTAGTTATCCTCCTTGGTGTCCTCTGTGATCATTTCGTACCCGTAATGTTCGAAATAGAATCCCAGACGATTGTTGATTTTATCTCTTAATTCTGGATTCAGATTGAATTTGTTTTTCTTATAATCTTTCTGATCATCCAGATAGGTTTCAAAATAAGGCAGTGCTTCTTCATAGCCATCGATGCCAAGCTGCTCGTAAATCTGTTTCAGATATTCTCTTGGCGCCTTGCAGAAATCTTCGTAACAAATATCGATGTAGTCTGACTCAGACATGGCATACAACTCGTTGAATGTCTTTCTGTAGATTCGCTCAAACAGGTCAATGATGGTATCTTCGATAAATTCATCGGATGGCTTTTCGTTCAGACAAAAAAGCGCCATTTCCTTTTTGAACATATTTGCAGTAGACATGATTGTTACATATGGGTCTCTGTAAATATTGATAAACTTGGCTCCCGGATAGCACTTCTTTAACATACCGATACGACATGTGTTTTCCGGGCTTTTCAAGAGCAGCTGTTTGCCCTTGTAAAGATAAGTCACTTTTTTCAGAATGTAGTCGTAAGCTTTTCTCCACTCCTGCCGCTTTTTCTCTGGCTGTTCATCGATGAATGCTGTCTCAATATACTTCACACCCTTGCCGCCATCTGGGAAAACCAGCATATGGGCAATGGCCTGGGTGGAAATGGTTGCCTGAGCAAATACCTCTTCCATTGGAAGATCTAAGGTATATTCCAGGTTATCCATCGGACGGGCACCTTTTAAAAGCTGCAGCTTTGTCATGAACAGTTCCAGTGGTTTTTTCAGCAGAATGCAGTTGCTGAAAGAAACGGTTCTTACCGGATCAAACCAGGCAAACTGCGGATCTCGTGTTAACAGATTCTGTAAAAAAGTAGTCCCAGTTCTCCAGTGTCCCACAATGTACACCGGATCCTTTTTTAACTTGGTCCGTTTGATCGGAAGATAGAAAATCAACCATTCGAAAAATGCCGGAATCCCCAAACAAAAGGAAGCAAATGTCATAAAACGAACCTGCTTTTTATTTTCTGGTGTGATCGGATTCTCACGAATCAATCGCATCCAGTTGTCAAACCTACATCCCAACAGGTTGTGGGACAGATTAATCTTTTTCTTCTCCATTTCTTATCCCTTCTCGTAAATCTAAAAGGAGTATTTTGTTGACTTTGATCTATTCTCATCTCCAATCAACAAAAAAGTTCACAGAACGTTTCTCCCACTTTTGGTATGGAAATTCGGGTAAAAAGATGTACTCTCACCCACTAACATCCAAAACCTTTGGTATTCTAGAACAGTTCTGTGAACTCAATATGAAATATTGTGAATTTATTAAGTTTTTCTTAAGGTTTTTTCTCAGATACGGTTGCTATCTTCACAGGGAAAAATACTTTTTACTTTTTCTTCCTGGTAAATGTAATCTGCGAAATCAACACCGCTGCAAACATCAGCACAAAGCCCACCAGTTTTCTTGGACCCAATGCTTCCTGCAGAAAAATCACAGAAAAGATAGTGCCAAACACAGATTCCATAGAAAGCAAAATGGCTGCTGTGGTAACGGACAAGTGTTTCTGCGCTACTACCTGAAGCAGGAAACAAAGAGCTGTGCTTAATACACCTGTATAGAGTATCGCAATCCAGAACTGACTGTCCCCCACCATGGCAGACATATCCAGTCTTCCCTCATAGACAGGAGCCACAATCCAGCCAAAGACAGCCGCAAATACCATCTGCAGCACGGAAATCAAAAGCGGATCCTGTGCTTCTGTATAGTTGTCTGAGAATACGATGTGCAATGCATAGCCCACACCACAAAGCAATGTCAGCAATTCACCAAAGCCAATCCCAAACCCTTTGGTCAGCGATAACAAGCCGATACCAATGATGGCAAATACCACCGCCAGCAGGCACTGCTTATTTGGCTTTTTCTTAAAAATTGCCCAGGCTAAAAATGGTGACCAGACAACATACGCGGTCGTGAGAAATGCACACACGCCTGCATCTGTGGTCTGCAGTGCCACTGTCTGTATCGCGGTTGCTGCAAACAGGAAAAATCCCAACACCGCCCCCGAAAGCAGATACTTTTTATTGATCTGTTTTAACTTTTTATGAAAAACCACTGCCAGCACAATTGCCGCCAACGTAAAACGCAGCGTTGACATATACACCGGCGGAATCAGCACCAAAGCGTCCTTTACGACCACAAAGGAGAATCCCCAGATAATGGTAGCCAAGATAATGCCAAGCTGTGGCAGGATATTTACTTTTTTATTTTCCACACAGAGTTCCCCCCTTCCATATGTGTATTTACGGATTTTTTTCTTCTCACACCCGTTTTTTGTGGTTTACTTTTTCTCATTATAAGAGAAAGCCCTCCCAAAAGGAAGAGCTTTCCATAATTATGCTGCCTCTTTGGCGGCCTTCTTGGCTTGTTTTCTTTTTTCCATGGCATCAATGCACATTGTACAGGAAGCATCGCCTGTGATATTAACTGTTGTTCTCGCCATATCAAGGATACGGTCAACACCTGCAACCAGAGCCAGACCTTCCAGTGGAAGACCAACTGTTGTAAGTACCATTGTCAGCATTACTACACCGGAACCAGGTACCCCAGCAGTACCGATGGAAGCTAATGTCGCTGTCAGGACAATCATGATCATCTGTTCCATTGTCAGATTGATACCAAAAATCTGAGCGATAAAGATTGCACTTACACCCTGATAAATTGCAGTTCCGTCCATATTGATGGTCGCGCCTAATGGAAGTACGAAGCTGGAAATTTCTTTTTCTGCGCCAAGCTTCTGTGTACATTCCATGTTGAATGGAAGCGTTCCTACACTACTTGCGCTTGTGAAAGCGAACAGCATGGCAGGTCCCATTGTTTTAAAGAACTTTAATGGGCTGATCTTTCCAATCGCCTTTACCGTTGTGGAGTATACAACAATCATATGAATGATACAGGATGCGTATACGACTACAATCAGCTTGATCAGTGGAAGTAAAACTTCCGGACCATTTGCTGCAATAACCGGACAGATCAGTGCAAATACACCAATTGGTGAAATCTTAATGATCAAGCCCATGATCTTGATGCACACTTCAGACATGCCATTAACAAAAGACTCTACCGTTTTCGCTTTTTCTCCAGCTAAAAGAATACCAAAGCCGAAGAACAGTGCAATTACGATAACCTGAAGCATGGTGGCATTGGCCATTGCCCCCACTACGTTAGATGGAAAGATATTTACCAACGTATCCATCATGTTCAATTCTGCAGTGGTGGCTTCATAGGTTTCCACTGCCGCCATATCTAAGGTATAACCACTTCCTACTTTTGCCACATTCGCAATCACCAGACCGATGGTTACTGCAAATGCAGTGGTGATCAAATAATAAACAATGGTTTTCCCACCAATGGCACCAACCTTTTTGATATCTTTCATGGAAATGATACCCTGTGTGATGGAGAACAGTACCAGTGGCACTACAATGGCTTTCAGTAAGTTCAGATAAATGGTTCCGAATGGTGCAATAAACTTGTTAGCTGCATCTACATGTCCCTGTAAAAGCAGACCAACAATCACACCGAGAACCAGACCGATTAAAATACCAGTTGCAAGATTGAGTTTCTTTTTCTTCATATTTAACCCCTTTTACTCTCTTTCGTTTTGTTTTTTGCCTTTTTATGAATTTTTTATTTTCCCAAAATTCAATGTATTTTTTTCAGAACATTTCTATTCTATCTGTTTTTCATATAGAAAGCAATTACTTTTTTCTATTTATCTGTTTTTTCCATAGAAATATGTGGCAAAAAAGATGACGGAGGCAATAATAACAATCATCGGGCCCGTTGCAACATTTGTAAAGTAAGAAATTATCAATCCCAACACACCGGAAAACATGGAAAAAATCACTGCAAAGAGATGATACTCCCGGACATTTTCTGCAATGTTTCGACTGGAGGCTGCCGGCAAGATCAACAGGGCATTGATAATCAGAATCCCTACCCACTTGATGGACAGCATAACCACCAGTGCGATAAACACGGAAAACAGATTCTCAATCAATGCAACCTTGATGCGACGGCTCTTAGCCAGAGTTCGATGCAGACTGACTGCCTGGAGCTGATTAAAACAAATCACCCAGAAAACAAGGGTTGCGATAAAAATCAGCACCAGATAAAATATCTCTTTTGCTGTAATACTTAAAATATCACCAACCAACAAGCTGGAATATTTACTGAAGTTACCTCCTCTGGAAAGGATCACCAGCCCAATGGCGATACTGCAGGAGGAAAACACAGAAATCACGGTATCGGTAGCTCCCTTGATGGAACTGCTGATCTTATTCAGCAGCAAGGCAAACACCACCGCAAATATGATCATAGATATATTCGTATCCTGAATGCCGAAGATGACACCAATGGCCATACCTGTCAGCGCAGAATGTCCCAGCGCATCGGAAAAGAATGCCATCTTATTATTCACGATCATGGTTCCTAAAATACCAAACAGTGGCGTAATAATCAAAATTGCAATAAACGCATGCTTCATAAAGTCATAGGTAAGCAGAGATGAAAACATTTCTATCATAATAAACGCCCCCTATTCTTTATATTAAATGCAGGTTCCATATTGGTCTTTTTCTTTAGCAGTTCTTTGTTCAGCCCATCATTTGCAGCCTTTCCTTCCCGTTTTTCACGTTTCGAAGGGAGACTATCCAGATCAAACTTGCCAAATACATCTACGAATTCCTGGCTTTCGTAAACTTCTCGAACTTTGCCCTGTTTCACTACAGTTTTATCCAGCAGAATCACCTGATCCGCGTATCGTGCCACATAGTCAAGATCGTGAGAGATCAGAATTACTGCCAGATCATAATGATTTTTCAAAGCATCTACCGTCTCATAGAACAAATCCATACCATTCTGGTCAATTCCGGAAACCGGCTCATCCAAAAGCAACAGGTTGGGTTCATCCATAACCGCCATGGACAAAAGTACACGCTGGAGTTCGCCGCCGGACAAATTACAGACCTGTTTATCAATCAACGCTTCTGCTTTGAATATCTTCAATGTCTCTAAAATCTTTTCACGAATGCTTCTTCGCTTCATCAAAAACACAGGGGCTTTTGTCTGAAAGGTGGCAAGCATATCGTATACACTGACTGGCGTTTTCCGCTCCAGGTTCAGTGACTGCGGAACATAACCGATTTTCAGATTTTCAAAATTACCATTCTGACGATCCTTATATTCGATGGTTCCTGTGTGAGGGATATCATCCAGAATCGCACGAATCAACGTAGACTTGCCTGCACCATTTTTGCCAATGATAGCAGCAAGTTCGCCGCAGTGAATATGTAGATTGACATCGTGTAAGATGACCTGATCCCCGACAGAAACGCCGATTTCATTCATTTTGATACAGTGAAATCCACATGGATTCAGCAATTTTCGCATGAGTATTCCCCCTTTCCAAAGTTCTATTATTGATGTTCATGGTCACTATCACCTGCGTGATCGTGGAATGCGTCATGAATCAGATCAATATTGTTCTGCATCGCCTTGAGGTAAGCTGTGGCCTCGTATTCACCACGGGTGATTGGATCTAAGTAAAGCACTTCGGCATCGACTTCTGCCTGTATAGTATCACCCATGCTCTTGCCGTAGAGCTCTTCCGCAAAAATCAGCTCCACATCATGTTCTTCTATCAATTGGATCATGTCGGCCACTTCACCTGCGCTGATCTGACGCTCTTCATCTAAGTCCATTTCACCTACAATGGTCATGCCAAAGGCATTAGCCACATAGCCATAGGCTTCGTGGAAGGACAGGATTGGTTCTCCTTCGGTATCACCTTTCAGAGATACGATCTGCTGTACCAGCACATCAATCTGCGCAATGTAGTTGTGCGCATTGTTTTCAAATGCCGCTGCAAGTTCTTCCTCTACCACTTCCACTTCACTCAGTTCATGGGCAATCGTGTGAACCTGCTTTGCATACAACTCCGGATTCATCCAGACATGGGGATTTCCTTCATACAATTCAAGCCCTGCACTGGCGTAAATAATCGTCAACTCCGGATATTCCTCTGCCACATCTGCAAGGAAGGTTTCAATACCACCGCCATTTACCACAAACACATCTGCAGTGGAAAGAAGCTTCATATCCTCCGGTGTCAGCTGATAATCATGCAGACATCCCGTCTGAGGCTCACTCAAGTTCTCAAGCTGCACCCCATCCGCATCCCCGATCACATTCATCGCGGCAATGTACATCGGATAGAAAGACGTCACAATCTTCAAATCATCCGTACCAGCCAGATCCTGCTGTTTCTCATATGCAGTTGTAAGGCCAAGTCCCGCGATGGTGATACACACCAACATCATAAGAACAAAAAGATACTTGTTTTTCATTTCTCACCTTACGTTTTTTCTAATGAAATTATTTTATGCCCGAAGTCGGAAGAAAAATTGCCTCGCGCAAACCGTCTTAAGGTTTGTAAGAGCCAATTTTTTTCTGACGCAGGAACACTACCTTCCCAAATAGTCTAATACAAAAACCAATCCTACTGTTCCTCATCGGCAATAATCTCATCCATCAACGCCCAAATCTCATCTCTGCCCTGCTTTGTTGTTGCAGAGAATGGAATAATCACCGTATCAGGCTGCACATTCAGTCCAACCCTGATCGCCTTTACATGCTTCTGCACCTGACTTCTATTAATCTTATCCAGCTTAGTTGCAATGATAATCGGGTGAAATCCCTGATATACCATCCAGTCATACATCTGTCTGTCATTTGCAGATGGATCATGACGGATATCAATCAACAAAAACACCGCGCGAAGCTGTTTGGAGGTATTCAGATACTTTTCAATCATTTTACCCCATTTTTCCTTCTCAGACTGAGAAACTTTCGCAAATCCGTAGCCAGGAAGGTCTGTCAGATACATTTCATCATTGATATTGTAAAAATTGATTGTCTGTGTCTTACCCGGCTGAGAAGAAGTTCTCGCCAGAGACTTACGATTCATCAACGCATTGATCAAGGATGACTTTCCAACATTGGACTTTCCTGCAAAAGCAATCTCAGGTTTTGTATTTTCCGGAAGCACGCTGGTATAGCCGCAAACCGTTTCCAATTCCACTTTTTTGATTACCATAATGGTCTCCTTCATAATAGCCAAACACATTTCATCACATGTCTATGCTATTCTTCATTATACACTATAAAATCATATCCCCGAAGTCAGAAGAAAAATTGCCTCGCGAAAACCGTCCTTTCGGTTTTTAAGAGCCAATTTTTTTCTGACGCAGGAACAGTGCCCTAATCTACTCACACTTAAAGGCCAACTTTATCACTTCATCCATCGTACTCACCAGCACAATCTCCATACCCGCTTTGATTTCTTCTGAAATCTCTTCCACATCCTTTTTGTTCTGGATTGGAACGCAGACAATCTTCATGCCTGCCATCTGTGCTGCAAGCAGTTTTTCCTTCAGTCCACCGATTGGAAGCACGCGGCCTCTCAGTGTAATCTCACCAGTCATAGCGATATCTGCGCGAACTGGGGTCTTGGTAATGGCTGACAACATGGCTGTTGCCATGGTGATACCAGCAGATGGTCCATCCTTTGGTACGGCTCCTTCTGGAATATGAATGTGAATATCATTTTCCCGGAAAAACTCTGGCTTGATACCGTATTTATCGCCAATGGAACGGATGTAGCTGATGCCTGCCTGGGCAGATTCTTTCATTACATCGCCCAGCTTACCAGTCAGGACAAATTCGCCCTTGCCTGGCATGATATTTACTTCAATCTGAAGGGTATCGCCGCCAACACTGGTCCATGCCAGACCGCGTACAATACCAATTTCGTCTTTTCATTTTTTAAATCAATGGTATAACGCTCTTTACCAAGATATTTCTCCAGAGATTTTTCGGACACGCGAACGGTCTTTTTCTCGCCTTCAAAAATCTCACGGGCTGCTTTTCTGCAGATTTCACCGATTTTCCGCTCCAAACTACGCACACCGGCTTCTCTTGTGTAACCAGAGATAATATGGCGCAATACTGCGTCTGTGAAAACCACCTGGCTTGCTTTTAAGCCGTGCTGACTCTTCTGCTTTTTCACCAGATGCTCCCTGGCGATATGCAGCTTCTCATTGGCTGTGTAGCTGGATACTTGGATGATTTCCATACGGTCTAACAGAGGCTTTGGAATGTTGCCGGCCTCATTGGCAGTTGCAATAAACATGACCTCTGACAGATCCATTGGCAGATCCACATAATGATCCATGAACTTGTTATTCTGTTCCGAATCCAACACTTCCAGCATAGCAGAGGTTGGATCCCCTTTATAATCACTGCTCATCTTGTCGATTTCGTCAAGAAGCATCAATGGATTGCTGTATCCTGCCTGACGAATGCCCTGGGCAATACGTCCTGGCATTGCACCGATGTAAGTTCTTCTGTGACCACGAATCTCTGCCTCATCACGAACACCGCCAAGACAGATGCGCACGTACTCTTTTTCCAGTGCTCTTGCAATGGAACGGGCAATACTGGTTTTACCAGTGCCCGGAGGGCCAACCAGACAGATGATTGGGGCATTGCCCTTGTCTGTCATATGGCGCACTGCCAGAAATTCAAGCACGCGAGTCTTTACATCTTCCAGTCCATAGTGATCTTCATCCAAAATCTGCTGTGCATTTTTCAGATCCACATTATCTACAGATACTTTATTCCAAGGCAGATCCAGCAATGTCTCGATGTAGGTTCTCACCACACTGCTTTCAGATGGATTGGCTGCTACATTTTTGTAGCGCTCAATCTGGGCTGCGATCTTTTCCTTAATGCCATCGTCAGCCTGAAGATTTTCTAACTGTTCGTAGTATTTTTCAATATCTTTTTCCAGATCGTCTTCGCCCAGTTCTTCCCGGATCACCTTCATTTCTTCACGAAGGATGTAATCCCGCTGATTTTTATCTACTTTTTCTTTTAATTTCTGCTGTAATTCATTTTTAACACGAATAACATTGGTTTCTTTTACCAGAATGTCAATGATGACTTCGTAACGCTGTTCAATGTTATTGGCGTTTAAAACACGCTGACGCTCGGTAAATTCCAACGGCAGTTCGTTGGCGATCAACTGTAACAGGGTTGGCAGCTTTGTCAGCATGCCCGCCTGTTTTGCCAGTTCCTTGCCTACCTTTGGATTTTCCAGGCAATAGCCCATCAGCGTTTCCTGTGTCACACGCAGCATCGCTTCCACCACTTCCTGTGGAAAATCCGTATCCTGTTCTTCCATTACGATTACAGTGGAATACAGAAAATCCGGATGGTCATTCAGACAGGCAAGCTCTGCTCTGCGTTTGCCTTCCACTAAAACTCTGACAACATCATTTTTTAGCTTGATTACCTGTTTGATTGTGGCAATCACACCGTATTTATATAAACCATTTACCTTTGGGTCGTTTTCGTTGATATCTTTCTGCGTTACCAGAAAAATCTGACTGTCCCCAGTCAAACTTGCTTCTACTGCTTTTATGGATTTTTCACGACTCATGTCGAAATGAGCCACCATGCCAGGCAGGATCGTTAATCCACGAAGCGCCACGGTAGGAAGTTCTCTTACATACTCGTTCATCGTCGTACCTCTCTCTTACTTAGAAAGCGGGTGTCTCAAAAAAACTTTTGGGGCACCCGCATCATATGTCACATAGACAATTCCTTATGCACTCTTCCATTCAGAACCTGTGCCTGTACTTTTGTACTCCAGCACAGCGTTGTCACTGTTTTCCACAGTGTCTTTTGTAACAGTACATTTTACAATATCATCGTTGGATGGGATGCGATACATCAGATCCATCAATGTTTTCTCAACAATCGCACGAAGTCCGCGGGCACCGGTCTTTCTTTCCAGTGATTTTTCTGCAATGGCTTCGATGGCTTCCTGTTCGAATACCAGCTCAACGCCGTCTAATTCAAACAACTTGTGATACTGCTTGATCAGGGAGTTCTTTGGTTCCTGCAAAATACGAACCAACGCTTCTCTGTCTAATAAATCCAGAGAAACGGTAACTGGAACTCGACCAACAAATTCAGGAATCAAACCGAATTTTACCAAATCCTGTGGCATGATCTCTTTTAACAGTTCACCCACATTCTTTTCGCTCTTCAGTTCAATCTCTGCATTAAAGCCCATAGACTTTTTGTCCATTCTGGCTTCGATAATCTTGTCGATTCCTTCAAAGGCACCGCCACAGATGAACAGGATATTGGTGGTATCAATTGGAATCAACTCCTGCTGTGGATGCTTTCTGCCGCCCTGTGGTGGAACAGATGCAACCGTTCCTTCTAAAATCTTTAACAATGCCTGCTGTACCCCTTCACCGGAAACATCTCGTGTGATGGATACGTTTTCAGACTTTCTTGTAATCTTGTCAATCTCATCAATGTAGATAATGCCGTACTGTGCTTTTTCCACATCATAATCAGCCGCCTGGATGATTTTTAACAGAATGTTTTCTACGTCTTCACCTACGTATCCAGCCTCTGTCAAGGTGGTGGCATCTGCGATGGCAAATGGTACATTTAAGATCTTAGCAAGTGTCTGGGCAAGAAGTGTTTTACCAGAACCTGTTGGACCAAGCATCAGAATATTGCTCTTCTGCAGTTCCACATCAGAATCTGCTCCTGCCAGCACACGTTTGTAATGGTTGTAAACCGCAACAGAAAGAACCTTTTTTGCTTCTTCCTGACCGATTACATAATCATCTAAAAAAGCCTTTAACTCTTCTGGCTTTAACAGATTGATGTCCATATCCGGCGCACCGCCTGTGCCATACTCTTCAAACTCTTCCTCGATGATCTCTGTACAGATTTCCACACAAGCGTCACAGATATATGCTCCCTTTGGTCCCGCGATTAACTTGCGAACCTGTTCCTGTGTCTTACCACAAAAGGAACAGCGGATTCTATCTTCTCCGTTTGTTTTTCCTGCCATTCTACTAATTCCTCTCCTGAACTACTGACGTTCTCTGATGACTGCGTCGATGATACCGTATTCTAACGCTTCATCTGCAGTCATATAATAATCTCTCTCGGTATCACGGGCAACTTCTTCCACAGGTTTTCCTGTGTTTTCTGCCAGGATACGATTTAATTTCGCTTTTGTTCTTAAAATATTTTCTGCTGCAATCTGGATTTCCGTTGCCTGACCTCTTGCACCGCCGGATGGCTGGTGAATCATTACTTCTGCGTTTGGAAGAGCGAAACGTTTGCCCTTTGTACCGCCTGCAAGAAGGAAAGCGCCCATGCTTGCTGCCATACCGATACATGTAGTACACACATCACATTTAATATACTGCATGGTATCGTAGATTGCCATACCTGCTGTCACCATTCCGCCTGGGGAATTGATGTATAAATGGATATCCTTTCCTGGATCTTCAGATTCAAGGAAAAGCAGCTGTGCAACAACAAGGCTTGCTGTTGTTTCGTTTACCTCTTCCCCAAGGAAGATGATTCTATCTTTTAACAGACGGGAAAAGATGTCGTAGTTACGTTCTCCTCTGCTTGTCTGCTCAACGACATAAGGTACTAAACTCATGATTTATGCCTCCATTTCTATCGAATAATGAAGGGGGATTTGTATGACAAATCCCCCTTAGTTGCTTTGCATACATGAAAAAGTGTATGAACAGATTCCTTATGTATCTGCTATTTACTCTTCTGTAGTTTCAGCTTCTGCTTCTTTTTCTTTCTTAGATTTTGCTTTTGCTCTGTATTTTACACTGCTCATGATGAACTCTACTGTTTTCTGTTCAGCCATGTCTTTTCTCATCGCTTCTTTTTCTTCAGCGCCCATGTAGCTCTGTAACTGAGCGAGTTCCATCTTGTACATTTCAGCCATCTTAGCAAGTTCTGCATCTAATTCTTCATCAGAGATTGTGATGCCTTCGATGTTAGCGATCTTTTCTAATACAAGCTGTGTTTCAATACGGTTGATCGCTTCTTCACGAACCTGTTCTTTTAACTGAGCAGGTGTTGTGCCAGTGATCTGCATGTACTGCTGCATGGAGAATCCCTGCTGCGCCATCTGCTGTCCGAACTGGTTGATCATATCTTCACACTGTGTATCGATCATTAATTCTGGAATTTCCATTTTCGCTTTGTCAACGATTTTCTTAATCGCTTCGTCTGTCTGTTCGGACTTCGCCTCTCTTGCATTTCTGGCTTCTACTTTTTCTTTGATGGAAGCTTTGTATTCTTCTACTGTATCGAATTCAGAAACATCCTGTACAAATTCTTCATCTAATACTGGAACTTCTTTTGTTTTGATTTCGTTTACTTTGATTTTGAATACAGCAGCTTTGCCTGCTAAATCAGCAGAGTGGTATTCTTCTGGGAATGTAACGTTGATTTCTGTTTCTTCACCAGTTGTTTTACCAACAAGCTGTTCTTCGAATCCTGGGATGAAGGAATGAGAACCGATTACTAATGGATGGTTTTCCGCTTTGCCGCCTTCAAAAGCTACGCCATCACAGAATCCTTCGTAATCGATAACAGCTGTATCGCCTTCAGCGATTGCTCTGTCTTCTACTACAACTGTTCTTGCATTCTTTTCTAATTCAGAAGCGATTTCTTTTTCGATATCTTCTTCTGTAGCTGTTGTGTCAATCTTAGTTACTGTGATACCAACATATTTATCAAGCGTAACTTCTGGTTTTACAGCAACTTCTGCTGTGAAGATAAAAGCTTTTCCTTTTTCTAACTGAACGATTTCAAGTGCTGGTCTGGAAACGATATCTAAACCGCTTTCTTCTGCAGCATTTGCATATGCATCTGGAAGCAGAATGTTTGCAGCTTCATCACAGAATACGTTTGCGCCATACATCTTTTCAACCATCATACGTGGTGCTTTACCTTTACGGAAGCCCTGGATGCTGATATCTTTTTTCTGTCTGTTATATGCAGTCTGAAGAGCTTTTTCTAATTCTTCAGCAGATACTTCGATAGTCAGCTTAGCCATGTTCTTTTCTAAATTTTCTACCTGTACACTCATTGTTAACTATTTCCTCCTAATTATATAAAATGCCATGATAGCAACTTACAATCAGTAAACAATTATAGCATAGCACTTTTTTAAATGCAACAAAAAAACTAACAAAAAAAGAAGCCTCGAAAGCTGATTTTTCAGCCTTTGAAGCTCCTTTTTGGAACATTGCCCGTGTTTTACTTACCAGACATCTGTTCTTCCTGTTTCATAATCATCTGTTTTACCATTTCGCCACCGATAGAACCAGCTTCTTTGGAAGTAAGGTCACCGTTGTAACCTTCTTTTAAGTTGATACCTAATTCGGATGCAACTTCCTGTTTGAAACGATTCATAGCTTCTTTTGCTTCTGGTACACTTGTAGATTTAGAGTTAGAACTACTCATGTTTTTTTACCTCCGTAAATATAGAAAATATTTGTTGTGAATTTATGAAATCATTCTTTATTACAAATGTTTCATGCACTCACAATTTTATTTCAAAGGATAAGCGATGACTTATCCTGAAATTAGTATTGACGGAAGTTTCCTTAATATGAGTGGTAATTTTTTCATTATTTTTTTGCTTGGGCGTGTTTCCCTGTATTTTGTTGTTTGCACCCACAATCTTTCTTGCATTTGGGCGTTTATAATTGATTTTATTTTTCACGCCCACAATTTTTCTCACTTTTGGGCGTTTACACTTGTTTTTCTTGTTCACGCCCACTTTCTTTTCTGTTTTTGGGTGTATATATGCATTTTTCTTGTCCGCACCCAATTTAACAAACATTCTTGGGCGTAGCTTCTCTTTTTTCCTTTCTACGCCCAATCCAGCAGAAATTCATGGGTGCAATATTTGAATTAATACTCTCCACGCCCAATCCATAGTTTATCCGTGGGTGTATGATTTATGTTAATACCTCACATGCCCAATAATCGAAAAAAAGCGAGGAAACTTACAATAGTTCCTCGCCTTATAGTGTTTTCTCACATATTATTCTGATTTGTTTCTTAAATATTATTTCAAGAATCCATTGACAATCTGTTCTTCGGCTTCTTCTTCGGTAAGTCCCAGGGTCATCAGCTTAATGAGCTGTTCACCGGCGATCTTACCGATGGCTGCTTCGTGGATGAGGGCAGCATCTACATGGCTTGCGGTAAGCTGTGGTTCTGCGATCACGCAGGCCTGATCCATGATAATGGCGTCACATGCTGTGTGACCGGAGCATTTTGCATTGCCGTTGATTTTGGAAAGGAAATACTGTTTGGATCTTTCCTTGGCAACGGAACGGGATACTACGTTGGCGCTGCAGCCTTCGCCGTTCATGTCGATGACGAAGTCTGTCTCTGCGTACTGATCGCCATGTGTCATCAGCTTTTCGGATACTTCTAAGGAAGCGCCGGCAGCAAGTGTTGCTGTTGTTTTACGCTTTGTGGATGTTACACCTTTGATCTGTACGGTATCCATCTCTAAACGGCCATTTTCATCAATTTCGATGATGGTGACTGGGTTTAAGATTCTGTCGCCAGTTCCTTCGCCCTGTCCGTAATGTTTCTCTACATATTTTACTCTGGAGTTCTTTCCAATATGGAAGGAATGAATTCCATTATGTTCGGAAGCCTCTTCCCCAGGATTGTGGATACCACAGCCTGCAACGATAGTTACGTCACAGTCTTCGCCGATATAAAAATCGTTGTAAACAACTTCTTTTAAACCACTCTGACTTAAAATAACCGGGATGTGAAGACTTTCTTTCTTGGTGCCTGGTTTCACGATGATATCGATACCCGGCTTGCCTTTTTCTGTTTTTGTCACAATGTCAATGTTGGCTGTTGTTGCTCTGCCTGCAGACTGACCATTGTAACGGATATTGTACGCTCCTTCCGGAACTTCATGCAGATCCGCAACCTGCTCTAACATCTGTTTCTGAATTGCATCCATTGTCGAACCCTCCTTACACCAGTTTTTCCATCAGTGTGCTGCAAGCTTCTGATGTGCTTAAGAGATCTGGTAATACGTCTGCTTTCGTACCATAGTTCTTGATGGAACCATTGGCAACAACAACGATCTTGTCAGCAATATTTAAAATGCGTTCCTGATGAGAAATGATCATAATGGAACCGTTGATCTTTTTGTGCATGGATTCAAACACCTGAATCAGGTTGTTGAAGCTCCAAAGGTCGATACCTGCTTCCGGTTCATCAAAGATGGACAGCTTGGTACCACGTGCAATGATCATAGCAATCTCAATACGTTTCAGTTCACCGCCGGAAAGGCTTTCATTGACTTCACGATTGATATAATCCTTTGCGCAAAGACCTACTTCTGACAGATAGGAACAAGCTTCTCCAATATCGATTGGCTTGCCTGCTGCCAGTGTGATCAGATCCTTAACTGTCAGCCCTTTGAAACGTACTGGCTGCTGGAAAGCAAAGCTGACACCTGCTTTTGCACGTTCCGTAATGCTCATATTTGTGATATCTACCCCATCCAGAAGAATCTGTCCGGATGTTGGCTGATAGATACCTGCAATGATTTTCGCCAATGTTGACTTACCACCACCATTTGGTCCAGTGATAGCTACAAAGCGATCTTCTACTTTCAGATTAATATTTTTTAAAATTTCCTTGTCGCTGGCATCATTGTCGTTCACGACAGTAAAACAAACATCTCTTAACTCAAGCATATGTTTTCCTCCAAAGGTTATCTTCACATCTTTCTTCAAAATGTCAGATTCGTCATGCCCTTATGAACGAAGCTGATATTGTTGGAAAATAACCACACTTATCTTTTTTTCGCAAGTCTTACTATTATATACCATATTTCCAATAAAAGGAAGTACAAAAACATACATATTCGGTATATATTGTATACCAAGATGGTATACGCTCCGTGAGGATTGAATTATTCTTACAAAAGCTTAAAATCTATCCTTTTCTTCTTCGTAAAGAGCTGGCAGGATAGCTGCCAGGTTGGTGTATTCCTTCATATTATGATGAAGCACTGCTTTTGCTGCCTCCTCCGGAATCATAAATCCCTTTGGTGTCTGCTTCATCGGCATGCCCCAAAGAAGCTGATAGCCCATCCAGAAACGGCTGCGAAGCTCGATGCCACCTTCCACTTCACGGATCATATGGGTCATAACAACCGGCATTCCTTTGCCTGGTTCTGTGCCATGGACATTGGCGCACATCATAGATGCACAAGCCTCTGTACCAACCAGTTCTTCCGGATATCCCATCTCAGATGGTTTCTTGAATTCGATGATCAGGTCTTCCGGACCATTGCCTACATCTTCTCTCACCTCATGTGTAGTTCCCCAGGTTCTCTCACGCATTGGCAGACCTTTGTTCATAGCAGTCTGCATATCCTGTGTTCTTGCAAAGTAATGATCCTCCGGATCCCAGATTTTATATCTGGCATCTTCCAAACAATGCCATGCGAACCACCATTCAAACATTTCCTTTGTTACACCCGGCATGTATGTAAGGTTTGCCACATAGCCAGTGCCGTCTGGCATAATACCATAGCCGGTTTCAGCTTCCAAATACCCTGCGTCAAACAGCTTTGCACGCTCGGTCAACTTTAACATCTGGTCTTCCCTCAGTGGTTCTCCTGCTAAAATCGCAAGTTTTTCCTCTGGAATTGGTGCCAACGGCTGGTCAAAATATTTTGCATATGAAAGCTTCTTTTCATTAACGGTCAATTCTGGTTTCATTTCTATTTCTCCTTTTCTATGCGAACATCAGTCCCGCTTTTACTTCTGCTGCAACAGCTTCCCCCTGCAGACAGGAAACCAATTCCAACGCAAACAGGGCTGCCACGCCAGGACCCTTGCCTGTAATAATATTATCAGTTCTGACAACTGGTTCCGTAGTCCAGTTTATACCTTCACCTGCTTCACATCCCGGATAAACAGTTGCGCATTTACCAGCTAAAATTCCCGCATTGGCAAAAACAGACGGTGCTGCACAGATTGCTGCTGTCATTTTGCCCGCTGAGGCAAAGGCTTTCACCTGTTCTACTACGCCGGCGTGGGCACCAAGATTTAAAGTACCTGGCATGCCGCCGGGTAAAACGATCCCATCCATTTCATCAAAATTAATATTATCATATACTTCATCTGCGTGTACTGCGATGCCATGGGCACCCATCACCTGTTTGTGACCGGTAACAGAAACAGTTTTCACCTCAATCTGTGCTCTGCGGCAAATATCCACAACAGATAACGCTTCCATTTCTTCAAATCCTTCTGCTAAAAAAACACTGATTTTTTTCATATGCGGTTCCTTTCTTATCCACTCTATTCTTTTATTTCCATCCCAATCATGATAAAATCATGACACATAAGAACATTGCCTCTTAACAACACCTGCATTCTTGCAAGCGAGTATTGAAAAATGACTTGCTAACTAACTATACATTTTAACATATTTTCTTTGGAAAGGAAACTATCCCTATGGAAATCGAACGCAAATTTACTATTTCAAAATTACCAGATAATCTGACCGACTACCCATGTCATCATATTGAGCAGGGCTACCTGTCTATAGAACCGGTTGTCCGCATTCGCAGACAGGACGATACTTATATCCTGACTTACAAGGGAACAGGCATGCTGGCACGGGACGAATACAATCTGCCGCTGACCAAAGAAGCATACGCGCATATGAAACCAAAGGCGGATGGTATTATTATAACGAAGAAACGCTACAACATTCCGCTGGATCCCTACACCATTGAACTGGATGTTTTTGAAGGTGCTTTGGAGGGATTGATTATCGCAGAGGTAGAATTTCCGTCCACGGAAGAAGCGGATATGTTTTGTCCGCCAGACTGGTTTTTGGAAGATGTGACTTATAAACAGGCGTATCATAACAACTATTTGGCGCTGCATGGGTGGGAGAAATAAACCAGAACCAGAGAAAAGATTCTATATAAACATATACCTATAAAAAATGGCTCCACAACTACGTGGAGCCAAAATTATTTTGTTGCTTCTATTTTGTTACTTCTGAATAATTGTTAATAATGATGCATACAGCTGCTGTGCAGTACCAATCGCAAGACGATATTCCTTATCTGTTTTTGCACAGGATTTTTTCAGGAAAGAATATATATACCCGGAGCCTTCCAGTGCATTTAAGGAAATCTTGATGTCCAGACTATTTACCGTGGAGGATGTATTTTTCTTGGTTACGGTACCAGCTACGTTGCCAGCCTGTCCAAGCACCAGACCGCCGATAAGAGCCTGCCCTACAGAACCACCCATGATGGTGTCTCCATCTTCCATGATTTCCACATCTTTGATGTCTTCAAAACGATAGAAATGATTGTCGTCATCCTGAATCATGTTGTGTGTTTCGTCAAAAAGAAGTGGTTCAATTTCCTGGGTCCAGCAGAATGGATTGATCTTATCCCCCAAAGTGTTGATCAGCTTCTGATAGATGTCATGGTAAACATCTGCCTCTTTTTTGGAATAACTGATAGAAACCGCTTTCTTATACTCGATGTTGCACATCTGCAGGTTGTCCTGTGTATTCTTGCCAAAAAGACCTTTATTCTTATCCCAGATAATCAGTTCGCGTCCACCGATAAGACCGCTTTCATTGACGAACTCAATCACAATAGTGCCATCCAGGGCAAATTCAATGACTTTATTTCTTTTCTGGTATGTGAGCAGATTTTCATTCCATGTCAGGATCTCATTGTCGCGTTCCATGATGTACGTTCCGCCAGGTTCCTGACGAAGCAGTGGAACCTCTTTTTTCTCGCCAGACACTTCTGCCGGAGCAGTTTCTTCTGGTGCCGCTACAATGTCACACTCCTCAACGGTTTCAAATACTTCTGTTTCTTCCACCACTGGTGTAACTGCAGCGCCGGATTCTTTTCCGGTCACCTTATCTGTTAATTTATCAAAAAGTCCCATACAGAGTCCTCCTCAAAAAAATGTTTCTACTAATATCCTAATGGTTACCAGCTTTTTTGTAAATAAAAAGTTGCGTTTGAAAAGCTTTTTGTTGGCAAAGATTTGTGGTATACTTAATTCGTTCCACTCGTTACTTTGCATCTGAAAGGAGTACATAATGGCTGGATCTATTTTTGTAATCATTGTCGCAATTGTTTCGCTGATAGCTACCTTGAACAAGCAGAAACAGGAAAAAGCAAAAAGAAAAGCACCGAACACAACTTATACGGAGGGCAGGCATTCTAACAGCACTTATACAGAAGGCCGATCTTCCTATTATAAAGAATCCAAGTCTCAAAACAGTATGAAAAACCGTGCGAATGCCGCAAGCAAATCTACGTCCGCTGGTGCGTATGCCACAAGAAAAGCGGCAGAACGTGCCAAGGATAATATGACGGAGCAGGAATTAAGAACCAGACCATCTGCCCAGGCGTTTAAGCAAATGGCTGGCGTGGAAGCTGGTGATGGTGCTATCTTATCTGCTGCCAAAATGCACAGCCTTGCCACGGAACTAGGCAATGAATATGACAGTAAGGAAGATCTGATGGAACCAGTCTTTAACCTGATGGTCACTGGTCCGGATACATCCATTCCGAACGAGCGTGATTTTGTATCAGAAGGAATGGATTTGATCAATTCCTATAATTGTTGATCATAAACAGGAAAGCCTGTCATACAAAATGAAAACAAAGAGTAATATGGAAGAAAAGGAGTAATTTTTTATGCCACAGGGAAATCCAAAACCAGGAGAAAGATATCTCCATTTTAAAAATAAACCGTATCAGATCGTGTGTCTTGCACACCACTCTGAAACCGATGAACGCCTGGTCGTATATCAGGCATTGTATGGAGACTTTGGTATCTGTGCAAGACCTTATGATATGTTCATCAGTGAAGTGGATCATGAAAAATATCCAGAGGTTACACAGAAGTATCGTTTTCAATACGTAGAAACCGACAACAAACAGCCATACTGGGCCAGAGAAGAGAAACCTGTAGAAGTACCTGCCAAGGAAGCACCTGTTAAAATGGCAGTAGAGCCAAAAGAAGTATTTGAGCCGATTACGCTAGATTCTATAAAGAAAGCAGATGTTGTAATTCGGGAGAATCTTCCAAAAGAAGATAGAATTATAATCAATGTTGATAAGATGGAACATCGCGAATTTGAGCCAGTTAAGAATATTCCTCCAATTGTAATTGAGAGAGAACAGCAGGCAGTCCCTGCAGCAGAAACAGCACAGGAGCCAGAAGAAGGCCAGGCAAACCCATGGCTGATAAAATTTTTAGACGCCGAGACCTTTGATCAAAAATACGAGGTCTTAGGTCAGATGTATCGGGATATCGACGATAAGCTGATCGATGATATTGCAGTTTGCATGGATGTGGTAATTCCGGCAGGCAATCTGCAGGAACGTTTCATGCAGTTGAAACAGTGTATTCGTACACGTCAGAGATATGAGGGCACCAGATTATAAAAAGTAACGCTACGTGAACAAAAAATTCACGTAGCGCTTTTGTTTACTCTTCTGTCACACCTTCCAGTCCCATTTCAATAAACTGATACATATAATCTGAAACTTCTTCTGGAATCTTGCCGGAAAATCCCCACTCCTGCACTTCTGTACTGTGAGGCATATATTCATCCAAGTTATCTAAAGTAATGACACAGTCTGTCTGAGTCATGGTGAATTCTGGAACTTCTTTGCCCTGAATCAGATCATAAGCCTGCATTACACTTAAGTAGCCCCAAAGAATCGCCCAGTCGTATGCTGTTGCATACATTTCACCACGTTCGATGGATTCCAATGCGATGATATTACCATCAACGCCAGCTACCAGTACACCGTCTTTTCCAACTTCAATGTTATTTTCCATCAATGCGGAACAAGCACCAACTGCCATCATATCGTTACAGCAAAGAACGGCATCAATATCGTCATTTGCCTGAATAATATCTGCCATTGTATTTACTGCATCGTCCTGAGAATAATTTGCACTCTGCGATTCGATCAAAGTTATACCCGGATATTCTTTGATAGCCTTTTCAAATCCAGATGTTCTTTCATTGGAAGAACTTGTGGCATCAATACCACGAAGAATTACTACGTTGCCTTCCCCACCTAAAGCATCAAATACATTGCATGCCAGGTTGTAAGTAATATCTTCGTTGTGTGCACCGATAAAGTTTGGAATATATGCATTTTTCTCATCGCCCCAGATATTTGTTATCTGGGTATCTGCTGTTACAAATGGAATTCCTGCACTATGACACGCTTCTACTGCAGAACTCATGCCGTCAGAATCATTTGGTGTAAGGATAACCGCATCACAGCCTGCTGAAATCATATTTTCGCATAAGGTAATCTGTCCTTCCGTGTCCACTTCCGAAGTAGTATTGTCCACCTTAATGCCAATGCCAAGTTCCTTGGCTGCTACACAAGCCCCGTAGGCAATATCATGAAAATGGGCATTGGTTGCAGTTTTGACAATAATTCCAACGGAGATATCAGATCCGTTGTCGGCTGTGTCACCACCTTCATTTGCTGTTCCACAACCAACCATGGACAACGTAAGGGCGCCAACCAATGCCCCACATACTAACACTTTCAAATGTTTTTTCATTTTTTATCACTCCTTCTTGTTTTGCTCAAATCTCTTTCTATTCTTATTATACTTTTGAATTGGTAACCAATCATTTTAGAAAAGATTTCCAAGTATGCAAAACTAAGATAATCGTATCCGGGTGGTAAAACACAGGAAATCCCATGTTGTACGTATCCAGTGGAGCAATGGTCGGCGAGCGGTCGACAAGCGTGTATACCAATATGGTAGATTGCCCCCACTTCAAACGTGTAAAGCGTTAAGTGGCAGGTAACAAATTTATACCAGTGGGGGTACCTACAGAAAAGAAGACCCACTACAACTGTGAGTCTTCTCTAAAGGAGAAATATTTGATACATCATGAAAAAATCTGTGCATCCATTGTTTTTAAGTTTGATGAAATAACTGGAGCAAACTCCATCTTATCTAGTATATCTTTCTGCAGGTCTACACCTGGTGCAATCTCCGTCAACAGGAATCCTTCTTCTGTCAATTCAAAGACTGCACGTTCTGTAATGTAGCATACCTGCTGATCGTTGTTTCTGGCATATTTTGCGGAAAAGGTAATCTGTTCTACCTGATCGACGAACTTGATGCCTGTTCCGTCTTTTACAATATGGATCTCACCATCTTTGATCTCGTACTCTGCTTTCCCTGCAGTAAATGTTCCCATAAAGTATACTTTCTTTGTACTCTGGGTAATGTCAATAAATCCCCCTGGTCCAGTGCATTTACTGCCAAACTTTGACACATTCACATTGCCATGCTTGTCGATCTGGGCAGCTCCAAGGAACGCCATATCAAGGCCACCGCCATCGTACATATCAAAGTTATCTGCGATGTGGTAAATGGCATCTGGATTGACAGAAGCGCCAAGACCGAGCCCGCCTACAGGGACACCTCCTAAGGTCCCACTTTCTATTGAAAGTGTAACGTTGATGCCCTCTTCATTGGCAATCATAGCTACACCGTCAGGCATTCCGATTCCCAGATTCACCAACGCACCATTTTCTAAATCCTGGGCAGCTCTTCGGGCAATGACCTTTCGAACAGATAATTCCATCTCAGGAATAGACTCTAAAGGTACTCTTTTTTCTCCAGTTAACTCCCAACGAAGCTCTGGATTGTCAAATCCCTGTGGATGATTTTCTGGCTTTGCTACAATTACGTAGTCTACAAATTTATGATGAATATGTACTTCCTTTGCTGGAAGTGTTCCAGACGAAACAATCTCTTTTACCTGAACAAAGACTTTGCCACCAGTATTACGGGTTGCCATGGCCATCTCTAACTGTTCTGCAATCAGGGCCTCTTCTTTTAGAGAAATATTTCCATCTTCATCTGCATAGGTACCACGAATGATACAGGCGTCTATTGGGAAGGTCTTATAAAACAGATATTCTTCTCCATCAATTTCCATCAAACGTACAATTTCTGCATCACATTTTTTGGCCAGACAATTCACCTTGCACCCATCGATACGAGGGTCACAAAAAGTATTCAATCCTACTTTCGTAAGGAATCCTGGACGATTAGCCGCTTTTGCACGGAGCAGGTTGTCGTAAACACCCATTGGCAGCATAAATCCTGCAATCTTATTTTCTCCAATGGCGTTGCCGATGGATGCAGGTACCCCAACATGGGCCGCAATCATTGTTCTAATCAGACCAGGCGCACGCAGATGGTTCAAGCCACGACCGTCTTTGGTCATATCTCCACAGCTAATACCTGAGATTATGGTTAAATTAGAAGGCGTTCCCTTCCACTTGTATGCTTCTGCAATCGCAATCAGTAGTTCCTCTGGTGCTCCAAAAGCACCAAATCCACCCACTCCTAAATAAGCGTTATCCTGAATCAGACTGGCAACCTGATTTGCCGTTATTACTTTCATCCCATCCTCCTATCTACCGCTAATAGATAATGGCGGGATATTTAAGATTTCTCTTGCTTCATCCGGAGTGGCAATTTCAAATCCAAATTCACGAATCATGCGAACAGCACGCTCTACCAACTGAGCATTGCTCTTTGCTTTTTCTCCTTTTCTGTACCAGATGTTGTCTTCCAAACCAACACGAACACCACCGCCAAGGAGCATCCCCATCATTGCGCCTTCTAACTCACGGGCGCCTACATGCATAACTGAAAAATTGCATCCTTTTGGCAATCTTTTTACCGTATCCATTAAATTTTCTGGGGAATACTTCATGGCACCCTGGGTAATAGACATCCCCATAACAATATTATATGACAATGGTTGCGGAATATAAGATAACAAGTAATCTTCAACATCCTCCAGATTGGTTGGACTGAAAATCTCAATCTCTGGTTTGATTTTCAGTTCCTGCATCTTTTTGGCAGCTTCTATCAAAACATCTCTGGTCCATGCATACATAGCCCCTTCTCCTTGCCATTTTGCATACATCAAAGCCACATCCAGAGAAGCCATCTCTGGCAGAAACTCTGCATCAAATATCTCCAGACTGCTCCTGCAGTAATTCGGATCAAATCCAGGTCTTGTTGCCGGTGCAGTGGAGTCCTGTGTGATAATTGGACACTTTGCACGAATCTTACTGTTGATTTCGCTGAAAATCTTTGGATCCGTTACATTGATTCCGTTTTTATCTCTAGCATGCAGATGCACAATAGATGCACCTGCATTATAACATTCATAGGCTGCCTGGGCGATTTCATCTGGCTGTTCTGGCAGACCAGGACACTGCGCTTTTCCCTGAAAGGCACCTGTTAAGGCAGCGGTAACAATAATTTTTCTAGCCATAATTCATACTCTCTTTCATTTTTAGTGTACAACAGCCTCCGAGAATTCTCGAAGGCTGTTTTCTATTGAACCTTAATCCGAAAGGGAACTAATTATTCTGCCGGATATGCAGCAATCTTATCCTGAACGATGTCATAGTATTTCTGTGCTTCTGTTGCACCATTTTTTTCTAATTCCGCAATTTTATCTGCTAAGATGTCATCAAATCCTTCGCTCCATGCTGCAATCTGTTCTTCTGTTAAGAACACAATGTCTTTGCCGCTGTCTACTAATGTCTGGATTGCGCCATCTGCCATTGCTGCAACTTCTGCTGTATAGTTGTCTCTTAAGTTAGTCGCTTCATCATCAAATAACTGCTGCAGATCTGCTGGAAGTGAATTCCATGCATCCTGGGAGAAGCATACACAAGCGATGGAGGATAAAATTCCCTGATCACCAAAGATGGTTGCAGAATTCAGGAAATCTAAGCATCCAAATGCAGAGAAGGTAGCACCGTGGTTGATTGCTCCATCAACAACGTTTGTGTTAAGGTTTGTTGCATATTCAGTAACCGGGCTGGATACAGGAGCACCACCATGGTTTGTAATATACTGCTGTAACATGGCATCATCTGTCATCAGTTTTACACCGTTTAAATCAGCTGGTGTTGTAATTGCATTGTTACCTACTGAGAAAAGATGGTATGGTGCGTTTGCAAAACATGTCCAGTAATGCAAGCCTGCATTGTCAAATTCTGCTTTGAACACATCATATTCATCATACAGTTCGTCATAAATGATAGTGTTTGCTTCCATACTTGGGATGCCCATAAATGGCGTATCTGTTACAAGATTAGAATATGGGAACAGGTTTGTATGCATGTTGATCGGAACAACACCGATATCTACGATACCCGTATTAAAATCATCAATAATTGTATTAACACTACTTAAGGACCAACTGTAATAATATGTAAATTCAATACGGCCATTAGACGCTTCTTCAATGCGTTCAAATGTTTCTGTCATTGCTACAGTGATTGGTTCTGGAGTTGCAAAGGATACATCAAATTTGTACACCTCTTCATTTCCAGCTGCAGCGCCACTGCCATTGCCTGCTGCACCTTCATCATTGCCACATGCGGTAGCGAAGGATGCGATTAAGCCAACACATAATACGAGAGCTAAAATTTTCTTTTTCATAAAAACCTCCTGTTTTTCCTTAAAATATTTTTATCAGTATTACTGATATTAGGTTCTAACTTATTACATTGAATACGGTAACCAAAGTACGATCTGCGGGAAGATACAGCAAAGGAATATTACAATAATATCTGCCACAATGAATGGTATCAGCCCTTTGTAAATGGTCATTACCGGAACTTTGGAAATACCTGATACAATAAATGCATCCATACCGATTGGTGGAGATACTGCACCTAAAGCCATCATCATTACTACGAATACACCGAACCAGATTGGATCATATCCGATTGCCATCATTGCTGGATAAAGCAGCGGAACAGTCAGGATGATCATTGGAATCTGAGGCATAATCATACCAAGAATGATGTACATGATTGCTACCGCCAGCAGGATAATTCCTGGTGCTACATCCAATCCAGTTACAATATTTGTAATTGCAAACGGCAACTTGGAAATAGTGATAAATTTGATAAATACATAAGTGCCAACCAGAAGGAAGATAACGAAACCTGTGCAAACAATGGTTTCTGTTAAAATCTTTCCAACTTTTTTGATGTTCAGGTCTTTGCTGAACAATGCAATAATAAATGCACCCAAGGAGCCAATAGCACCTGCTTCTGTTACGGTACAGAAGCCAAGATAGATACTTCCTAATACAATAACGAACAGAATCAGTACAGGAATAACACCAACCAGTGCTTCTAACTTTTCTTTCGTTGAAAATTTTGCACCTTTTGGTCCTAGTTTCGGATTTTTCTTACATACAATCAGAATAGCTACTACAAAGGCAGCTACCATTACGATACCCGGCATGATACCAGCAGAAAACAGGCTGGCTACAGACTGTTCTGTCAGCATACCGTAAAGGATGAATGCCATACTTGGTGGAATCAAGATTGCCAGTGGAGCGCCTGCTGCTACAGATGCAGTTGCAAGAGAATCCTGATAGTTATAACGTTTTAACTCTGGCAGCGCCAGTTTGGACATGATGACACAGGATACGTTGTCGGAACCTGTGATAGCACCCATTAGACCTGCTGCAACTACAGTAGCGCCTGCAACACCACCCGGTGCTCGTCCTAAAAATTTGTTTGCAAAATTAAACAGATTCCTGCCTATACTGGTCTCTGCTATAATCATACCCATCAGCGTAAACATCGGTATGGCTGTAGTGGTATAGTTATCCAACTGAGCAAAAGGTGAAAGCACCAGTGTGCCCATAGCGGTGTCAAATCCACTAATAAGGACGATACCAAGGAAGCCAACAATGGCCAAAGCAGCGCCAATCCACACTTTGCAGAGAATCAGTATAATCAGAATGGCTACGCCAATAATACCTAAGATTTCGGTACTCATGCTGACACCTCCCCATCTTCTTTCTCTTCTGGAACTACTACATCTTTTCTTATGATCTTATCAATCAGTTTTACTACGATCGCTACGGCAAAGAATCCCATGGCAATGGCAAAAATCATATAGAATGGCCAGGTTGGAATCTTCAGCATGGTGTAAACCTGATGCTGTGACATTTTCTTTGCCATATCCATAAATCCCTGATAGCACATCAATACACAGACAATCGCAGACAAGACATGTCCAAAAGCAGCAAATGCAAGCTGTGCGTTTGGTTTGAACTTATCAACTAAAAGACCTACGTCTACGTGCATATTTCTCATCAATACAGCAGTAAAACAAGGGGTCATTGTAACCATCATCATTCGGGCAATCTCAACTGTACCAGGAATTGGCGCTTTGAAGAATGTTCTTAAAAATACGTCTGCAATCGTGAGACATACCATAATCAGCAATGCCACAATGGAGATTACACTTAACGCTGTACCAATCTTTTTAAACGCGTTAATTAACTTTGTCATACTCTCTCCTCCATGTCTTGAAACTAGATTGCATTTTCTGGCTGTGGAGCCACAATGTCTTTCAGTAAAATCTTTCCTTCATACTTGTTGTACATCTCTGGTAAGAAGGATGCTAAGTTGGACATTTCCTGAATGGTATGTCTTAACATTACCCATGAAATTGCTTCTGCATCCATACCTTTTGGAAGTGTTGTATAAGGAACACCGTTCTTGATACCTTTTCCAATCCAGAAGCGGCTTCGAAGTTCGCAACCACCTGGAACTGGACGGAATGTGTGCAACAGACAATTAAATGGAATCTGTGCATTTGGATCTTTTGCAAGAATTTCTTTTGCCTGTTCTTCGCCAAACATTACCAGCCCATCGCCAAAGAAAACCACAGACAGGAATGCATGTGCTTTCACTGGAGAAAGTGCAATTTTGATCATATCCAGGCCAACATCCTGTGGGGAATAGAATTTCAGACGACATAGACCGGATTCTTCTAAGCTTGTTAAGCCTTCAGATGCCATATGTTCTTTGCCCCAGTTACGAGTTGCAAGAGAGAATCCAGATTCATCACAATGTAAATACGGTTCTCTTACATAGCAGTCAAGATGCGCATTTGGAAGCCATGCTGCCAGACGTTCCCCGGATAATGGATGGAAGTTCATCCACCAGTCAAGCATTTCTGGTGTTGCATTTGGAAAGAACGTTCTGTTTGCTACAAAACCGGTTCCGTCAGGCATTGCACAGTAACCGATTTCTACTGACTGTTCACCTGGAAGGAACAGATCACTTCTGTTTTCAATTGGCATTGCCAACTGTGGGTTACATGGACCATTGTTCAGTGCATCCAACTGTTCCTGAGATACATCAGCCAATGGTCTATTGAAAATTTCTTCCCATGGAGATCCTTTCCACTCTTCCTTCCATTCTGTCTTTGGATATGTTTTAAAATCTTCGTTTGTTAACTTTGGAAAATGTGCCATATTATTTCCTCCTCTTTGTTATTTGATTATGACGAACCTTTTCTTTGCCCTGACTATACCCCTGATAAACAGTTGCTAAAAGTACGGAACGTGGGTACAAAGTAACCTTGTTGACGTTTTGACCAAACTCAACATCTATTGCTACTTTTTCTCTTTTCCGAAACACATTGTTGATTTTTTAGCAGTATTTTGTCTTCCTTGTTTACTTTTTCACTCATTTCGTAAACTTTAGTTACTGTTGTTATGCTATAATTCAGTTAGTGAAAGGGTTTTAGGTTCACGTATAGACAAAATGGGGCACAAGAAGGGTAAAGGAGAAGAGATCATGAACCGAAACGAACTAAACCGTTTACGCACAATGGAGGATATCAAAGAAAGTTTTATCGAATTATATGAGTCTGTAGGTATTGATAAGGTATCCGTACAGAATTTATGTGGAAAAGCGAACATTTCCAAAACCATCTTTTACAGATATTTTGATGATAAATACCAGGTATTGGAATATATCGAAGAGGAATTACTGGCAAGAATGCAAGAAATTAATCGTGTATTAAAAAATACGCCTATTAGAGAATATAAAAAAGGCAAGCCATTTCCCGTATTTTATGAGACAGCAGAATATGTTTACAGCAAGAAAAAATATTTCAAAGCACTGCTTTCTGCCCACGGTGATCCACAATTCATTTTTAAATGGAAAAAACAGATACGACTGGATGTGAGAAACAAATTTGAATTTGATCAGATTACCGGCTACAACCTGGATGTTGTTACAGAGTTGTTCGCTGCCGCTGTTATCGGCTTGTACACCTACTGGTTCTTTGAAAATCCAGAGATGTCCTGTCAGGAAATCTCTGAAATTGGGGGCAATATGCTGTGTGGGTCGTTTTATAATTTTAGAAATTAAACATATGTACATCATTTAGAAAATCAATATCTTACACAACAAAAGCCCTCGGGAAATTCCCGAGGGTCTTCACTTTTATACAGATATCATTTATCCGAAATAATATGCGCTTATTCTGCCTGTTCACCCTGCTGTGCAGCCTGCATCTGATAGAAGCCCATTCCGTACTGGAAGTGTTTTTCCAGGAAATGAGGAATAAAGCTAAATCCAAGACCGATTGGATAGATCACGTAGCTTCCGCCTGGAGCTAAGTCGTTGATGACACGTTCGTATTCAGCGTGTACTTCTTCTCTTGTTACATCAGCTCTGTCAAGGATATTTAAGTTATCAAAACCGCCACAGAATGTGATCTTGTCACCGTATTTCTGTTTCAGTTCTTTTAAGTTAGGATTGCTGCCTGCCTGCAGTGTGTCGATGGCATCAATGCCGATTTCTACGAAATCTTCCATTAATGGTTCGATGTAACCACAGGAATGATGCTGGTAAAGTACGCCCATTTCGTGACAAGCATCAACGATACGTTTTAATTCTGGTTTGATCAGTTCGCGCCAAACTTCTGGAGCCATGAACAAGTTATCATTGGTACCATAGTCATCGTGTGCATTGATTACGTCTACTGGGTAATGCTCAACAATTTTCTTAAAGTAAGCAATCTTATAATCTGCCATTGCATGGAAGAATTCCTTACAAGCTTCTGGTTCTGTCATAAGTGCAACCAGTGCATTTTCCATACCCATGAATGCATGAAGACGTTCGAACATACCATTGATCACCATACAAACCATTAATTTTGGTTCATCGGTAAGGCTCTTGCCATCTTCTAATGGAACCAGTCCTGCACCTGCTGCGAATGCTACAAAGTTTGTATGTAAGTCAATCTCCGCCTGTTTTTTCCAATCAATAGCATCCAGATCTGGGAACTTTACATAGTCTTTCCATTCTGTAATGTCATCAAACAGACCATGGTGGTTCGTTGGCATTGGAGCACCTGCTGCCGGAACGAATGTCCAGTCAATGCCGAACCAGTCTGTCCCATGGTCATGACCTGCGTAACGTTCTCCTCCAGGATTTGCCTGGAACAGCGCGATGTCTGTGTAGAAGCATGGAATCCATGCCGGTGTGCCGTGTCTGTAAGCGATTAATGCGTTTTCTCTTGGTGTTAAGTTCATAGTAAAAACCCTCCTGACAAAATATTGATAATTAACGCTGTCAGTGTCCCCAAACTCCTATACACTGACAATCCCCTTGTTGTTATCATCATTATAAAAGGCTTTTGCCATAGAGTAAAATTCCAAAAAAGAAAGATGCTATGCCCTTTTAGGCATAACACCTTATTATTTGCATCCAATATGCTATTTTTGCATTGTAAAATATTCATTTAGCAGATGTATCTCGTAACTCTCATTTCCAGCCTTTGATGCAAGCTGTATAGAAAAATCATCACCACCATCAAAGGGATACATCTTCACATGTTTGGACTTAGCTACTGTCATATCCATATTGATAACGGCACATTTTTTTCCGGATTCTACCCAGAACATAGCATCTTTCATGGTGGTCGTAAAATAAAAATCCGGAAAAAATCCTGCATTTTCATAAAATATCTGTTCAACAAATTTTACACCTTCGGAACAGTCGTCACGATCAACAATGGCCAGTGGAACACCTCTAAAATCACCAAAGCTCAGTGCTTCCTTTTTCGCTAATGGATGACCGATTGGTACGGCAAAGGCTTCCTGACATCGTCTGATGTTTCGCAGATTCAAGTCCTTGCATCCAAGGAAATTGACACTTAACGAAATCACTGCGTCTAAGCTTCCATCATATATCCCGTCAACCAAAGCTTTGAAGCTATTGCGCTTAAACTTGATATTAATGTTTGGAAATTTAAGTTCAAAGTAGCTGATTACATCTACCAGTTCATCCATGATATCCAACTCGTCCAACAAACCAATGGTCAGATTACCGGAATAGCCATAGGAAGCCTGTTCTGCCTTGGAAATACCGGATTTGACATGTTCCATGGCTTTTTCCAATTCTTCCTGCAGGGCAATCCCCGCTGGAGTCAGACGCACGCCACGATTGCTTCGGATCATCAGCTGCATATTCAGTTCTCGTTCAATAGCTGTCAACTGCCGCCCAAGGGCAGGCTGTGTAATATAGAGACGTTTTGCCGCTTCTGAAATATTTTTACAGCGGGCCACTTCCAGGAAGGCCTGCATCTGAGTAATGGTCATATTTGCACCGTTCCTTTAAAAATACTATATAGCTATCATACCTTGAATTGGCCATATTCCGCAATCTTTTTATCCCAATTATACAACAATCTCATGGATTCCTTCTGAAATCAGAATGAGCTCATAACAACACTGTACTTTTGTTATTCTCATCTTCTTTATTATAATAAAGGCAACAAGAAAACGATATACAAACATAACATGAGGAGGTTTTTATGAACAAATTTGAAAAGTTTGAAAACGCAATTCATCTTGGACCGGTTTCCTGCAAGCAGGATATCCCTGTCTACGCTCACATGTGTACCTATGCAGCAGTTCCTGCAGGCTATACACAGGCAGATTTATTCAAAAGCAATGACATTTGGTTAGATGCCATGGTTAAAACCTATGAAAAATTAGGTGTTGATCCTGATATTGTATTCCCAATGGGACCTGATGACGTTGCTTTTATCGAACAGCTTCCAGTAAGAATTCCTGGCAAAGAACTTGGAGACAACGAACTGTTCCAGTTCGTAGAAAAAGAAAACATGTCCATCGATGACTACAATACCATCATCGAAAAAGGATTTGCTGCATGGCAGTTCCCATATATTGCTTCTATCCAGAATCCACCAATTCCAATGGATGCGCATATGTTTGAAACAATCGGCGGAAAATTTATGGAAACGGGTATGCACGCTGGTATGAATACCGGTTTCTGGGCACAGAGAGGTGTTCCAACCATGTTCCAGGGCGGTACTGCTCCAGCATTTGACACCTTCTCCATGTGCAGAAGCTTAGAGCCATTCTTCTTTGATCTGTACGACGAACCAGAACTGGTAAAAAAAGCAATGGAAGCTGCGAACCCACAGATTATCGAAACTGCACTGATGCATGCACAGCCAGGTTCCAAAATCGCGGTCTTTGCTATGCGTTCTTCTGCAACATTTGTTTCTCCTGATATGTTCGAAGAATTCTGCTGGCCAGGCTTAAAACAGATGATCGAAGCATTCCACGCAAAAGGCGTTACTGCTGTTATCCACGCAGATGCCAACTGGTTACCAATGTTGCCATTCTTCAAACAGGTACCAAAGGGAAGCTGTATCTTGGAATTAGACGGCGACACAGACATTGTGAAAGCAAAAGAAATCTTAAATGGCCATCAGTGTATCCGTGGCGACCTGCCACCTCAGATTCTTGCATTCGGCACCGCAGAAGAAACACAGAAATACTGTGATAAGTTAATTGACCTTGCAATGGACGGCGGCTTTATCATCGGTAATGGCTGTGAAATCCCATTAAACTGTAAGGAAGAAAATCTGAAAGTTTTCTTAAACTGCTGTAAATAATGTAGCTACAAATATCTTCTCACATAAAGAACTCCCTGGGATATGATTTGTCTCAGGGAGTTCTCTTTTCTATCGTTATTCTCTTTTTTCATCTACATTTAAGTATTCCAACAAATAATTCAATGCTGGATTTTTACTCTTTTCAGACCACACCAAACTAAACGGAGTGTCCGGAATCTCTGGAAATGAAAAACATCTGACATTTGGACTATTACAACATTTACTGTAAGAATCCAAAAATGCAACCCCTTTTCCCATCTCCAAAAGCATCATAAAGTTCTTATCATCAGAAGCCTGTATCAGCTTTGGCGTAAATCCATGGGATTTTGCAAAACTGCTTACTTCTCTCTGGTAAAAATTATTGCTGTTTTTTCGAATGGTAAGAAATGGCATATCAAAGAAATCTTCTATCGTGTATACTTTCCATGCCTCATCTAAAAATTGATTTGGAACTACCAGATATGTTTTTAACGCATACAATACCTTGCTTTTTAACTTTGTTCTTCCTACCAGGTCATACCCCAAAGTAATCCCACAATCCAGTGTTCCATTGTGAATCTGTTCAATTAACTGTTCAAAAGTTGCCGTAGTAACATACAGTTCAATATTCGGATAATGTCTGGAAAAGTCATTCAATATTTCCTGCAGATATTCATCAATAATCTGGTTTTCAAATAGTCCTAACCGGATTGTTCCTGCAATTCCAGCTTCCATATTACGGGCATTTGCCAACACCATTTCAAAGGATTGATACACTTCTTTTAATCCGTCATAAAAAACCTTCCCTGCCATGGTAAGTTCGGTTCTTTTGGTTTTATCACGGGAAAATAAAGTAAGTGCCACTTCCTGTTCCAGCGCAGCAATCCGCTTACTAAGTGCTGGCTGTGTCATATACATTGTCTCTGCAGCTGCTGTAAAGCTGCCGGATTCCACTACTGCAAAAAAACATTGAATCTGTTCGGATGTCATAGCACACAACTCCTTTTTCTTTCAATTACTTGTATTTTAAAACGAATACCTCGTAGATACAAGAAAAAACTCCTCGAAAAATTTCTCGAGGAGTCCTTCATTTCAAGGCACTATGTATTTACTTACTCTACTTCTTTACCAATACATCTGTTCTTCAATACAACCGCAAGAATTGCTGCAATAAGAGAAAGGATTGTGCAAAGGATAAATGCATTTCTGTAACCAACATTTACATTTGCGCCCGCCATACCAAGCATTACAGGTACT
>JAFUPY010000001.1 GCA_017472565.1 Eubacterium sp. | reverse complement strand
TCATTATACATCTAACCTCCAGTTACTTGCGTTCTAATGAACCAAAACGCATATAAAAAAAGCTCCATGAATGCGAGCATTCTGGAGCTTTTCGTATATACATTTTGATTCGCAAGTAACTGCTTATCGTTTTGAGAACTGTGGTGCACGACGAGCTGCTTTGAGACCGTATTTTTTACGTTCTTTCATTCTTGGATCACGTGTTAAGTATCCAGCTTTCTTAAGAACTGGTCTGTAATCAGCATCTGCCTGTAATAATGCACGAGAGATACCATGACGGATAGCGCCTGCCTGTCCTGTGTAGCCGCCACCTTTTACTGTTACGATAACATCAAATTTGTCTAATGTTTCTGTAGCTACTAATGGCTGACGAACGATAACTTTTAATGTTTCAAGACCAAAGTAGTCATCCATATCTCTTTTATTGATTGTAATAGCACCTGTACCTGGTACTAAGTATACTCTAGCGATAGATTTTTTTCTTCTTCCTGTTCCGTAATATTTAGTAGTTGCCATGAACTTTTACCTCCTATACTGATTAAAATGTTAAAGCTTCAGGTTTCTGAGCTTCATGTTTGTGTTCAGGTCCAGCGTATACAAATAATTTTTTGTACATCTGTCTTCCTAAAGGTCCCTTTGGAAGCATACCTTTAACAGCATATTCGATAACACGTTCTGGATGTTTGTTTAACATTTCTTTTAATGTTGTTTCTTTCATACCACCAACGTAATCGGAATGATGATAGTAGATCTTCTGATCCATTTTCTTACCAGATACTTTGATCTTTTCTGCGTTTACAACGATTACGTAATCACCTGTGTCGATATGTGGTGTGAAGATTGGTTTGTTTTTACCTCTTAAAACCTTAGCGATTTCAGAAGATAAACGACCTAATGTATATCCTGTAGCATCAACTACATACCATTTTCTTTCAATTGTGGATGGGCTAGCCATAAATGTGTTCATTGATTTTCCTCCTCAAGATTTTTCGACAATCCAGCGATGTGAATGTCCGGACACATCGTTTCCTGTCAGTGTTCTAGTTATTGAATAATGTGTCTGCATTATTCCAACGGATTTCAAGTGAATTTGTGGAGAATTCTCTGTAAAATCGCGTCCCCAGCAGAGCGGTCCCACCCGCCTGCATCTATTGGAAAATGTTTTTGAAAACATTTCGTCACTACGTCAGACTAGGTCATTATATTACAAAGGAATGGCAGTGTCAACAAGAATTTTTACTTTTTTATTACAAAAAAGTCAGCAAAATCAAGGCTTCAGAGAATATTGCAAAAAGAACCAGAAGGTGCATTCCCTCTGGTTCCCAACTGATTCATTGTCTTATTTTATTCCTTATACTTCTTCGTAAACGTCCACTTCCACTTCACAGTCAGACATGACTTCCATATCGTCTTCTGGTTCTGCGTAAGCTGCTTCGTCATCTGCGAAAATCGCATCCACATCCGCTACCACATTGTTCGGTTCTACCTTGGCACCACATTTAGAGCAGAAGCTGGATCCAGACTCTACATCTGCACCACAGGCAGAGCATTTACGAATGCCGCGAAGGATGCGGATATCTTCTTTGTATCCTGCAATTTTCTTCTGTTTATCTTTAATAGAAGCAACTGCATTTTGGAACATCTCATCTGGGTTATCGCCATAATGTTCCACATAAAGCTTACCGATGGTCTTGTATGTCTGTTCCATCTTTCTTTCCAGTTCAGAAACTCTTGCAGTTAACTTTGTGATTTCTCCAATATCCTTGGTCTTGTTCACAACGGTGTGTCCTGTTTCAGATATTACTTTTGTTAATGTATCAAAAAATGCCATACTGTTGCCCTCCAATATCTATACCTTAATCATTATACATATTTTACCAAAGTTATTTTTTATATTCTACAAAAAATACCCAGTTTATAAATATTTCATAACATGACCCGTCGACAGGCTGTTTTAATCCAAGAACTCAATCCCTATCATTGTCAACCCGTGAGCGGGTGCAGTTGGTCCGGCTGCGCTGCGATTCTTTGCTTCTAAAATTCCTGGAATATCTTCAGGTTTGATTTCACCTAACCCAACCTGAATTAGGGTTCCCGCAAGGATGCGCACCATGTTATAGAGGAAGCCGCTTCCCTGTACCCGGATAGAGATAATGTCATCCTGCTTTTCTACATGCAAGAAATACACGGTTCGTACCGTATCTTCTACTGGAGAATTTGCGGAGCAAAAGCTTTTGAAGTCATGAGTGCCTTCGATATAAGAAGCAGCCTGCTTCATTGCCTCCAAGTCCAGCTTGCGATAGAAAAAATAGGTATCCAGCCTTCTGGTCGGCATTGCGAAGGTTCGATTCAATATGCGATATTCATATGTTTTTCTGCTATTACAATGGCGTGGATGAAAATCCTCTGCCACCTGACAGGAATCCTGCACCACAATATCCTCCGGCAAACGCTGATTCAACGCATAGGATATCTTTTCCGGCGGAATCCGTGTCTCAGTATCAAAGACTGCCACATTGCCAAGGGAATGGACTCCGGAATCGGTGCGGCTTGCGCCAGTTACCTTGATGTCCTCACCCAGCAGTTCTGACAGGGCACGATTCAACACACCCTCGATGGTCTCTCCATTTGGCTGTACCTGCCAGCCACAATAGTTGGTTCCATCGTAGGCCACAACTAATTTAATTCTTTTCATGGGTTACTTCCTAATTCATCAAATATATCTTCAAAAGAATAGTTTCTATAAAAATTCACAGCAACACATTATCTAATAGAAAAATTGAGAATTCCAATATTCTCTAACACGCGAATGGTAATCATCACCAACAGATAGATAACAACGACCACATATCCCACATAGTCTCTGCTCTCATACTTCAGCGGTTTCATCTTGGTTCTGCCTTCGCCGCCGTGATAGCAGCGGGCTTCCATTGCCAGCGCCAGGTCTGTGGCTCTATGGAATGCAGATACAAAAAGCGGCACCAAAAGCGGAATCAGGCTCTTGGCTTTTTTGAAGATATTGCCGCCTTCAAAGTCTGCTCCTCTTGCCATCTGTGCCTTTTTGATTCGATCAGTTTCTTCCCCAAGCAGCGGGACAAAGCGCAGTGCAATGGACATCATCATGGCAATCTCATGAACTGGGACACGAATCAAGGTCAGACAGCGAAGCCCCTTTTCCAGACCGTCTGTCAACTTATTTGGTGTGGTGGTTAATGTCATGACAGAAGTACCAAGCACCAGATAAATCAGACGAATGCTGAAAAATACAGCATTAAATACACCCTGATGTGTAATATGAATGATTCCCAATGCCACCAGATCATCTCCAGGGGTGAACAGCAGGTTACAGAGTGCTGTGATCAGGATTAGTATCCATATGGCCTTGATTCCCTTTAACATCATTTTCACAGGTACTTTTGACAGACCGATCATGGCAATCAAAAATGCGGTTGCCAGAACAAACCCGATCAGTCCCTTGAAAACGAACAGGGATACGATATATAAAACGGTTCCAAACAGCTTTACTCGCGGATCCAATCTGTGAAGGATGGAATCGGCAAAGTAGTACTGCCCTAATGTGATATCTTTTAACATATTTTTAAAATTTCTTCCTTTGCCTGTTCTATGGTAATCACATTTGTGTCAACAGGAAATCCCTTTTCCTTTAACTCATGCATCAAATAGGTAACCTGAGGTGCCGCAAGCCCTGCTGCCTCCAGTTCTTTGTAGCGGACAAATACGCTGGCTGGTTCACCGTCGTACATAATCTTGCCCTCATTCATTACTACCAGTCGTGTCACGTAGTCAGCCACGTCTTCCATGCTATGGGAAACTAAAATGACAGTGATTCCTTTTGCTTTCTGCAGTTCGCAGATCTGAGCAAACAACTCACGACGGCCTTTTGGATCCAGCCCTGCGGTTGGTTCGTCCAAGATCAAAATCTCCGGCTCCATTGCCAGCACACCAGCAATTGCCACACGACGTTTCTGCCCTCCGGAAAGCTCAAATGGCGACATCTGCCAGAAAGTTTCAGAAATCCCTGCTGTCAACAGTGCTTCCTGCGCTTTCTTCGTGGCCTCCACTTCATCCAATCCCTGATTCTTTGGACCGTATGCCACATCACGAAGCACCGTTGTCTCAAACAACTGATACTCCGGATACTGGAACACCAGCCCTACCTTGCCGCGTAGCTCCTTCATGGAAAAGCCCTGTCCATAGATGCTTTCTCCCTGATACAGAATATCACCGGAAGTCGCCTTCAACAGTCCATTCAGATGTTGGATCAGTGTAGACTTTCCAGAGCCGGTATGTCCAATGATGCCGATGAACTCGCCCTCGTTGATGGTCAGGCTCACATCGTCCAGTGCCTTGCGCTCATAGACAGAATTTGCACCATAGATATAGGTTAGGTTTCTTACTTCAATTGACATATTGCATCCACCAATTCTTCTCGTTTAATGATTCCCTTTGGAATGTTCACTCCCGCATTTCGCAGTTCTCTGCCAAGCAGTGTGACCTGTGGCAGAGAAAGCCCAATGGCAAGCAGCTCTTCTTCATGGGAAAATACTTCCTTTGGAGTGCCTTTGATTGCAATGCTTCCGTGATCCATAACAAACACGTAGTCTGCATCCACTACTTCTTCCATATAATGGGTGATCAGAATGACCGTTACGCCTTTCTGTTTGTTCAGTTCTCTTGCAGTAGCCAAAACCTCACGTCTACCTACTGGGTCTAACATAGCCGTAGACTCATCCAGTATCAGACACTTTGGTTCCATGGCAACGATTCCTGCAATGGCAATTCTCTGCTTCTGTCCGCCGGACAGTCGGTTTGGAGAATGATACCGGTATGCGGTCATTCCAACCGCTTCTAAGCTGTTTGCCACACGTTCCCAGATTTCCTCTGTTGGAACCCCTACGTTTTCAGGGCCAAATGCCACATCCTCTTCCACAACGCTCGCTACCAGCTGGTTGTCCGGATTCTGGAAAACCATACCGGCAGTTTTACGAATGTTCAACAGATTGGCATCCTCATTCACATCCATGCCGTCTACCCAAAGCGCCCCCTCTGTTGGATATAACAGTACATTCAGATGCTTTGCCAGGGTAGACTTTCCAGAGCCATTGTGTCCTAAAATAGCCACAAAGCTGCCCTGCTCTATATCCAAATCCACATCAGAGATCGCAGAGATCACTTCCTCCACATTTCCCTGATCGTCTCTTCTTACAAAATCATGTTTCAAATTCCTTGCTTTAATAAAAGACATGTTTTTTCCTCTCATGTTCAGTTATCATAGATTTTTCGCACATTTGCCATTTTGCAGCGAGAAAAATCCAAAGACCAAGAGGCTGTCACAAAAATGCAGAGATTTTTACCCCCGTTCATTCTTGCTACAGCCCCGATTTTTATTCTATATAGTCCTCAAATTTTGTCAGGCTTCCCTCTAACTTCATATGGTCAAAATGGTTCTGTCGCAACGCTTCATACAAAACAATTGCCACAGAATTGGACAAATTTAGTGAACGGGTTTCCCCTACCATTGGAATACGGATGCATCTGTCCTTATTATGTGCCAGAATTTCCTCTGGAATCCCTGCACTTTCCTTCCCAAACATGATATAACAGTCTGGCTCATAAGAAACCTCGGTATACACATTTTTCCCTTTGGTTGTTGCCATATAAATCTTGGCATCAGGATTCTTATCTAAAAACTCCTGAAAATTCACATATCTTGTCACGTCCAGATCCTGCCAGTAATCCATGCCCGCTCTCTTGATTTCCTTCTCATTGAGACGAAATCCCAAAGGTTCAATCAAGTGAAGACGGGTATTGGTAGCCACACAAGTTCTGCCAATATTTCCTGTATTTGCAGGAATCTCTGGTTCAAAAAGTACAATATTTAAGGTTGCCATATTTTTCCTCTCTGTTTGGAATCAAAAGATTCCCTTTTGAAAAATATTAGTTCTGCTGCTCTACTCGCAGTTTCCTGATAAAGTTTTCGATTTTTTCCATCGCAATCTTCAAGCTGTCCAAAGAATAGGCATAGGAGATACGAAGAAAGCCTTCTCCACAGTCACCAAAGGCTGTGCCCGGAACAACGGCCACTTTTTCTGCCTCTAACAGCTTAAAGGCAAACTCTTCGGATGTCATGCCAAATTCTTTGATGCATGGAAACACATAAAATGCACCGAATGGTTCGAAGCATTCCAGGCCCATCTGTTTGAATCGATGAAGCAGATAGCGACGTCTCTGGTTGTATTCTTCACGCATTTTTGCAACGTCTTCATCACAGTTTTTCAGTGCTTCCACTGCCGCATACTGGCTGGTCGTAGGTGCGCACATGATAGCGAACTGATGAATCTTTAACATCTGAGAAAGGATAACCTCTGGTCCACATGCGTAGCCAAGTCTCCAGCCTGTCATAGCGTGGGATTTGGAAAAACCATTGATGTAAATGGTTCTCTCTCTCATGCCAGGCAGGGATGCGATGGACACATGCTTGTCTGTATAGGTAAGTTCGGAATAAATCTCGTCTGTCAAAACAAAGATGTCGTTATCAATGATAACATCTGCGATGGCTTCCAAATCCTTCTTTTCCATAATTGCCCCAGTAGGGTTGTTCGGGAAAGGAAGTACCAAAATCTTGGTCTTTGGAGTGATTGCCGCAATCAGTTCTTCTCTGGTGAGACGGAACTCATTTTCTGCCTTCAGCTCGATTGGCACTGGTACACCACCAGCTAACTTTGCACATGGCAAATAGGAAACATAGCTTGGCTGTGGAATCAATACTTCGTCACCTGGATCTAACATGGCTCTAAATGCCAGGTCAATTGCTTCACTACCACCAACCGTGATGATAATCTCTCTGTTGGCATCGTAGTTTAACTGATATTTTCTCTTTAAAAAGTTTTCGATTTCAACTCGTAATTCTTTCAGACCGGAATTGGATGTATAGAAGGTTTTTCCTTTTTCCAGAGAATAGATACCCTCATCACGAACACGCCATGGCGTATCAAAGTCTGGTTCTCCAACACCAAGGGAAATCGCATCTTTCATCTCGCTTGCAATATCAAAAAACTTACGAATTCCGGATGGCTGAATCTCTGTAATTACTTTTGATAATGGGTTTCTCATGGTGTCATCATGATCCTTTCGTCTTTAGATTTTTCAGCCATAACTGTACCGTGGTCTTTATATTTTTTCAAAATAAAATTGGTTTTTGTACTAAGTACGGTATCCAGTGTGGAAAGTTTGTCAGATACAAAGGAAGCCACCTGACGAAGTGTCTTTCCTTCAATGGATACTAACAGGTCGTAGCTGCCGGAAATCAGATACAGTGCATGTACTTCTGGATAGTTGTAGATGCGTTCTGCAATCTTGTCAAATCCCTGTCCTCTCTGTGGTGTTACACTTACTTCGATCAGGGCAGACACCTTTTCCTCGGATGTTTTTTCCCAGTTGATCAGGGTGTGATAACCGCAGATTACATGCTCT
>JAFUPY010000072.1 GCA_017472565.1 Eubacterium sp. | reverse complement strand
GTATTAGGTATTTGCGCAGGCCGTATCAACGGCAACACGGAAATCATGATGAAGGAAGCATTCAAAGCCATTGAAGGAAAGATTGAAGGCGTAGAATGCAAGCTGGTTAGACTGCAGGAAGCAGAAGTTAGCAAATGTACAGGTTGTGAAGCCTGTATGATGAATCACTTAAAGGGTAATTTTGATTTTAGATGCATCACTCCAAAGGAAGCAGATCATTACTATTTTATCGAACAGCTGATGAGAGAAGCAGATGCGATCATCGTATCTTCTCCTGCTTACAACTTACTGCCAACAGGTCCATTCATCAATTTCTTAAACAAACTGCATGCATCAGGGGATTATCGTGAACTGGTACATGCAAATCACAAAGTTGGTGCAGCATTCTCTCTTGGTGGAACAGACTGGACAAACTTCACATTAAATGCAACACGTATGGCATGTATGGAATATGTAGGTTCTTACGATGCAATCGTGGATTCTGTACACTTTGACTTTGTTCCAGGTGTAGGTGCAATCGTGTTAGAAGATGAGATGCTGGCTCGTATGAGACTTCTTGGTGAAAACGTTGCAGATGCTTTAGTAGAAAAATCAGAAGGCAAAGTGCCAGCATACAGAGGACCACAGGGCGTATGTCCAGACTGTCACGGTACTATGCTTGAAATCCGTGAGGACGGTGTATACTGCCCACAGTGCTTAACAAAAGCAAATGTCAGCATTATCGATGGCAAACTGGTGGCAGACTTTACAGAAGAAGAAAAAGCAAAAAACCGTTGGAGCCGTTGGGGACAGGAACTGCATGACAACAATATCAGAAAAGGTCATATGAAAGCTGGCCAGGGCAGAGAAACAATTGTAGAAAAACGTAAAGAATACGCTGCAATGGACTATGTTGTAAAATTACCTGAACTGATTGCTGAATAAGTATTGATATCATCCACTGGGTGGCACGCCATAAGGCGCGCCACCCTTATTATTTGCAATAGTATTAGACAATGTCTAAGGAATAATTATCGAATTTTTTTACTAATTTTGTGGGTTGTTCCAAAGCTATTGCATAGAAATAATTTCTATTTATAATAAATTTTGTAAAAACCAAATTTTGTTGAGGCGAATTTGGTAATATCTAAACAAAGCGAATTTTTTAGGAATTAGTAAGGCAGAAAAAAGAAAGGCAGGTATCATTCTATGACACCAAAAGAACTACTTTTAGCGACATTAAGACATGAAGAAACACCACAGGTTGCATGGGTTCCATTTGCAGGCGTTCATGCTGGTCAGTTAATCAACTGCAATGCAAAAGACGTACTTAGCAATGGCGACAATCTGTACAATGCATTACTGGAAGTACACAGACTGTACAAACCATCCGGTCTTCCAGTTATCTTCGACCTTCAGGTAGAAGCTGAATGTCTCGGATGCGAACTTGCATGGGCAGAAGATTCACCACCATCTGTAGCAAATCATCCAATGGAAGAAGATGATGAACTGACAACACCATGCAGATGCACAATCCCAACAAAAGAAGATGGTCGTATCCCAATGATCTTAGACGTTATGAAACGTATCAAAGCTGCAGTAGGTGAAGAAACAGCTCTTTACGGCTTGATCTGTGGACCATTCACACTTGCTACACACCTTCGTGGCAACGAAATCTTCATGGATATGTTTGATGATCCAGAAGCAGTCGAAGATTTCCTTGGTTACTGCTGTGACGTAGCAAAAGCTATGGCTGAATACTACATCGAAGCTGGTATGGACGTAATTGCAGTGGTTGATCCATTGATCTCTCAGATTTCTTCTGCACATTTTGAAGAATTCATGAGCAAACCATTCTCTGAATTATTTACTTTTATCCGTGAAAAAGGCGCAATGTCTTCCTTCTTTGTATGTGGAGACGCTACAAGAAACATCGAAGTTATGTGTCAGACAAATCCAGATGCAATCTCTGTAGATGAGAACGTTGACTTACTTGCAGCAAAAGAAATCACAGATAAATACAATGTATGTATCGGTGGTAACATCCCACTGACAACCATCATGCTTCACGGAACACAGCAGGATAACATGAAATACGTTATCGATCTGTTAGACAGCATGGAAAACAAGAGAAACTTTATCCTCGCTCCTGGTTGCGATATGCCATACGCAGTTCCAGTTGAAAACACAATTGGTGCAGTGCAGGCAGTAACTCAGCCAGACGAAGTAAGAGAAATGGTGAAAAACTATGTAGCAGTGGATGAAGATATCGAAGTTGAAATTCCTGATTATGCAAATCTGGAAAAACCATTCATGGAAGTATTTACACTTGATTCTGCTACCTGTGCGGCTTGTACATACATGATGGGTGCTGCTAACGAAGCAAAAGCAACTTTCGGTGACAAGATCGACATGATCGAGTACAAATTCACAATCAAAGAAAACATCGCAAGATGCAAGAAGATGGGCGTTAAGAATCTGCCATCCATCTATATCAATGGCGAACTGAAATTCAGCTCTATCGTACCATCCAAAGAAGAATTAGAAGCAGCAATCAATGCAGTTTTATAATTCTACGGTAACACTTTTGCATAAGATGCAATAAAAATGCAGTCAATAGAAAACTTTTTCTAGCATAAAGAGAAGATGCTTCCTATAATAGGCTTAGAACTATCATAAGTTCGGGAGTTTATGTAGGAAGCATTTTTTGATTAATAAGGAACCTTCCTGGTATTTCTTAAAATTGTAAAAAAGAAAAGATTGGAAACAAAAGGAGAATCATATGTCTAAGTTATATCTGGTGACAGGATTTTTAGGGGCGGGAAAGACCACCTTTTTGAAAAACTTTATCCACATGTTTGATGGGCAGCGTCTGCATGTAATTGTAAATGAATATGGAAAAGAAGGCATTGATGGCAAGATCCTGCAGGAAGTGGGAACGGTACTGGATGAGATCAACAATGGTTCCATTTTTTGCTCCTGCCGTTTGGACAAGTTTGAAGAAGTGCTGCAAAAAGCACTGGAAAGTCAGCCGGATGTAATCGTGATTGAGGCTTCTGGATTGTCCAATCCGACCAACGTTCGAAAAATAATGGCTCAGGAGGAGAAGTTCCCTGGTCTGGAATATATGGGAAGTATCTGTCTGGTGGATGCGAAGCGCTTCCACAAAGTATATCAGACAGCCACTGTAGTGAAAAAACAGATCAGTATCAGCGATATTATTCTGATCAACAAGACAGACATTGCCACCGCAGAGGAACTGGCAAATGTTCGTCAGATGATTGTAAATCAGCGTCCGGATATTGAGATTTTTGAGACCAGATATGGAAAGATTGAGGCAGACTGGCTGGAATTGATGAAAAAACCACCCCTTTCCGCCGAGCGCCCAGAGATTCAGACCAAGGATATTACGCTGAAAAGCTATATCTTAGAGATTAGCGATAAGTTCACCTGCTATGAATTGGAGAAATTTGTGGAAATGTTTTTGGCAGATACCTATCGTGTCAAAGGATTTGTGGCCTTGGAGGGTAAGACCTTTTTGCTGGACTGTGTGGGCAGTTTGTTCCAGATGAAGGAATTTCAGGGTGAGACTGCAGATGTGAATCAGATCGTTATTCTAGCGGGAAATGGTCTGCCAGCTGCCAAGAGTGTGAAGGAAGCCATGAAATGGTATCCTGGTAAGGTAATAGACTTTAAACCTGCAAAGCAGTAATATTTCATGAAAGGGAGTAGTTGTTATGATGTCAGAAAACAAAAAGTGTGCCTGTAAGGGTGATAATCTGGATCGTTTTATCCAGCCAATCGTGCTTTTGATCCTATTGGAGGAAGCAGATACCGGATATGGCATCTTAAAAAAGATGTCCAACTTTTCCATGTTTCGTGATTCCCGCCCAGATGCAACAGGAGTGTATCGTTATCTTAGAACAATGGCGCAAAAAGGTCTGTTGGAACAGTTCGAGTACAAAGAAGATGAAAATAAGTACAAAATGAAGTACCGCATCACAGAAGAAGGCAAGTCCTGTCTGGCTAACTGGGAGAATACACTGTCTGGGTATGCGGAAGCGATCATAGAATTGGTGACCTTTATGAAGTCCACAACGATTCAGTAACAGGTTAGCAGCAGCAGATGTTGCTTGAAAGCAACCTGAAAAACAAAATATGTAAAAAGCAACAAAACATCCCGCTAAATATCCTGCTGGGGTGTTTTTTGTTTGGAAATATTTTGCATTGTCAAAAATATTTCCAAAAATTAAGTGGAAATATTATAGCAGGAGAGGGTATGAGTTGGTAGGATATGGATAAAGATAATGGACTATGTCTAATAGATGAAGTCTGTGTAGAAATGCGACAAGGTTAATGGGAAATTTTTGGAAGAGAGGATTACACAATGATTGGCACAAAATTATATGACATTATCAACAAGGCTCAGAACGGCGAACGCCTAACAAAGGAAGAATGCAAATATTTACTGATGCAGCCTGCAGAATCACTGGAATCCAGTATTATCCGTGCAGCAGCAAACGATATCATCCGCAAGAAAAATGAGAATTCCGCGATCATTATCGGACAGGTGGGTATTGACATTCATCCATGTGAAGCCAACTGTGGTTTTTGTTCTTTCGGGGAAGGCCATACAGGCATCCCGACGATTAAAATTGAAAAACCAGCACTGGAAAAAGCAATTACAGACTTCTGTAAAGAAGGCGACCTCTTTGGACTCTATCTGATGACAATGACAGATACCGACAAGGACTTTTTGTTAGACAATGTTGCTTATGCTAGAAAAGTAGCTTCCAAAGAAACTCAAATCTGGGTGAATACCGGTGACAATGACCTTGGATTTTATAAAGAACTGGTGGCAGCAGGTGCCGTTGGTGCTTACCACGTTTGCAGACTTCGTGAAGGTGTAGATACAAAAATTGATCCTAAGACACGAATTGAGAGTATGGAAAAGATCGTGGAAGCAGGCTTACAGCTCTTTAGCTGCTGTGAACCAATTGGACCAGAACACAGTATTGATGAACTGGTTGATAACATCTTCGTATGCATTGACTTGGGCGTAACACAGTATGGTGCGATGCGCCGTATTGCAGTGCCAGGTTCTCCATTATACAAATATGGCCAGATCAGTGATCTTATGATGGCTCATGTTATGGGCTGCGTAGGTCTGGTATATGCGTCTGTAGAAACAGCAAGATACTTTGGTGTTCACGAACCATGTCAGCTTGGTTATCTGGCTGGCGCTAACTTTGTAACAGCAGAAACAGGAGCGAACCCACGAGACACTGCAGTAGACACAAGCAAAGGCCGTGGCTGGGATATGAACAGATGTAGAAAGCTGTTATATGAATGTGGTTTCTCTCATCTGCTGCGCGGTGACGAGAGCAAGATTACATTGGATTTTGATTATCTGGCAAAGACAGATTCTCTGTTTTAAAATGCATGGGTTAATTATTTGTCTGAAATATAAAAAAAGTGCAAAAGTAGCACAAATTTTTACAAGAAACCAAAATTATTTTCATATATACTCGCATTTGTGAGACGAAGTAAACATTTTTTTGTAAATATTTTGCATTAAAAAGATAGGAAAGAAAAAGGAGAATATCATTATGACATCAATGGAACGTATGTTAAAAACTTTAAATCATGAACAGCCAGACCGCACACCAGTATATCCACTGATCGCAGGTGCTGCAAGAAGACTTGTCAATGCAAGCTATCCAGAATGGTCTACAAACGCTGATCTTTGTGCAGAGTCTTTAATCAAAGCACAGAAAGAATTCAACATGGACTGTGTAGTAACACTGATTGACCTTTCCATCGAATGTACCGCATGGGGACAGGAATTGATCTTCCCAGAAAACGAAGCGGCTCATCCAAACTATAAAAACTGTGTGATTCAGGACATTGATGAATATGAAAAAATCAAAAAAGTGGACTACCGTACTTGTGAACGTATGATGATGCACATTGATGTTTGTAAAAAAGTAGTAGAAGCTGCAAAGGGCGAATACCCAGTTATCGCATTCGTATTTGGTCCACTTGGCACCTTATCTATGCTTCGTAACCAGAGCGAAATGTACATGGATATTTTCGATGATCCAGACGTAGTAAGAGATGCTGCTGCTGAAATCAAAGAAACATTAAAAGAATACTGTACCGCTCTTATGGAAACAGGTGTACAGGGTATTATGTTTGATACCTTATTCTCTTCCGGTTCTATCATGAGAAAAGAAATGTGGGACGACATGGAAGGTGAATTGGTAGAAGATCTTGCAAACCATGTACATGACATGGGTGGTCTGGTTATGATCCACAACTGTGGCGAAAAGATCTATCTTGATGCACAGATCAAACGTATGAAACCGGAAGCAATTTCTCTGTTATTCCCAGCAGATGACTGTGTAGATTTTGCAGAAACAAAAGCAAAATACGGTCACTTAACAACATTAGCCGGCTGTGTAGAACCAACAAAGGTTGTATTTGGCGAAGAAGAAGCATTTGTACAGGAATGTAAAGACCATATCGATGCTATGGCAAAAGATGGCGGTTACATTTTAGCACTTGGCTGTGAATATCCAGCAAATGCAAGCTTTGACAGAGCACACAAGATGTATGAAATTGCAACAACATACAATCCATATGCGAAATAAAAATTAGAAATTTGACACCCCATATATAAACTTCTTTAAAAAATGAAAAACCCCCGAGTGCAGCGTTCTTGAGATGTTCGAGAACGCTGTATTACTATGAGAAAATATGGAGTTACCATTCAAAAAAATTACTATTATTTGCAAAGATTTTTGTGGAGTGATATGTGATAGTCAGCTATAATTTTTTGTATGAATGCACAGTGAAAGTTACGTATTTAAAATGGATATATCGAAAGTAATATGAGACAAGACTAGGAGATTTTTTATGATCGGATTGGGAATCGACACGGGTGGAACCTGTACGGACGCTGTCCTGTTTGATATGGACGCAAGACAGGTTCTGTCCTGGGGAAAAACACAGACAACCAAGCACAACTTAGAGCAGGGAATTGACACCGCCATTGGACAGTTGGATAAGGAACTTTTGGCACAGGTAGAGATTGTATCACTGTCTACCACACTGGCGACAAATGCCTGTGTAGAGGGCAGAGGCGGTCGTGTAAAACTGCTTTTTATCGGCGTGGATCCGAAGGTAGTGGAAGAGACTTACGAAAAGTACGGCTTTACTTCCACCGAAGATATTCTCTATTTATCGGGTGAACCAAAAGAGGGGATGGAACCTGATTTTTCCCAGTTGGAGGAAATGGCAAAAGAGGGTGCTTTTGCCGGAGCAGGTGGAATTGCCATTAGTCAGCTTTTTGCAGCCAGAAATGGCGGAGCTTATGAGACTTTAGCCAAGGAGATTTTGGAAAAATATTATGATATACCAATCATCTGTGCCTACCAGATGTTCTCTGACTTAAATGCCATTACCCGTGGAGCCGGTGCTTATCTGAATGCCCAGTTGATTCCATTGATCGAAGATTTTCTGCACGCAGTAAAAGAGGTTATGGCAAAGCGTCAGTTGAACGCCCCAATCTATATTGTGCGAAGCGATGGCAGTCTGATGAATGAAAGCTTTACCAGAAAAAATCCGGTGGAAACACTCCTATGCGGACCGGCAGCAAGTGCTCTGGGAGGTGCGTATCTGGCAAATGCTTCGGATGCGCTGATCGTTGATATTGGTGGCACAACCACAGATGTAGCCATTATGAATCAGGATATGCTCAAGTCTGTCAAAGACGGAATCTCCATCGGATCTTGGAAAACCTTTGTTAAGGGCATGTATGTGGATACTTTTGGTCTGGGCGGTGACTCCGGGCTGAAGATCCAGGAACGCAAGCTTGCACTTGCAGACTATCGTCTTATGCCAGTGTGTATGGCGGCTTTTGATCATCCCGAACTGAAAGAAAGAATTCTGGATGGCTGCAGTCAGAAGGCATACTCCTGGGTGGTTCCATACGAAGGATTTGTGCTGGTAAAAGACATTGATGCATCTCTGGATTATGAAGAATATGAGAAAAATCTTGTACAGGAGCTGAAAAAAGGGCCACTGCTTTTACAGGAGGCAGCAGACGCCATTCACAAGGATTTTTACTCCATGAATACAGACCGACTAGAAAAAGAAGGCGCTATCCTTCGATTCGGATTGACTCCGACAGATATGATGCATGTGCGAGGTGATTTTACCGCTTATGACGCAGACTGCTCCAGGGCAGCCTTTGAATGGTTGGGGAGATATCTGAAGATGCCGTTTGATTCACTGATTTCTCTGGTATTTGAAATGGTGACCAGACGTCTCTATCGAAACATGGTTCGTATCCTGATAGAAAATGGTTCTGATAAATATGAAAAGGGTGTACCACAGGAAGTTCTGGACTATATCACAGAGAGTTATTATGTGGACACAGAAAGCAACTGTGAACAGTGTATACCAAAGCAGCAGAAATCTGCAGATGGTAATAGAAGAGGTTTTAATGGTCTGATTCCAACTTTCACTACACATTACACCTTAGTTGGTGTGGGTGCACCAACCCATGTATTCCTGCCGATAGTAGCAGAGAAACTTAAAGCAAACTGTGTGCTGCCTGCGTACGCTAGAGTAGCCAATGCACTTGGTACCCTGGCAGGACGTATCTCCGTGACAAGAAAAGCAGAAATCAAGCTCTGTAGTGAAGGCGGCGGTGGATTTGAAGTTGTCCTCGGCGGAACGCTATACGAATTTGAAGAATGTGAAGATGCAGAAAGTAAGGCACTGGAATATCTAAAAGAGGTGACTCACGAAGCAGTGCTGGAGCGAGGCGGTGACGAAGATATTTCCTACATCACAGAGGTGAAGCAATATAAGCCGGACCTTAACTTTGGCACCATTTTGATGGGTAGTATGGTGACAGTGACAGCCTATGCGTATCCGAAGAAATAATAAAGTTACAATGTAACTTTGCAGTAATATAATATTGTGATATGGAAAGTGGGATCACGCCTTGCCGTGATCCCATTTTTCTGTTAAAATGAGTTGTTAACACTGATACTGTGGCTCAGTGGGCTTATCTCTATGCGCACACATGTTGTCACAGCATTATAATCTCGATGAACTGGCAATTTGCCTGTAAATAGAAGGAGGTCCAATATGGCTGACATGATTAGAGTCGTTGTAGATGCAATGGGCGGTGACAATGCCCCGATGGAACCTGTAAAAGGTGCGGTGGAAGCTGTCCAGGCAAGAAAAGATATCAAGGTTATCCTGACCGGAAAGGAAGACGTAGTTCGTGCAGAATTGCAGAAGTATACATATCCAGAAGAGCAGATTGTGCTGGTTCCAACCACAGAAGTGATTGAGACTGCAGAACCACCTGTAAATGCCATCAAGAGAAAGAAAGATTCTTCTCTGGTTGTTGGTATGGGCATGGTGAAAAAGGGCGAAGCAGATGCATTTGTTACCGCAGGAAGCACTGGCGCGACCTTAGTTGGTGGACAGGTTCTGGTTGGCCGTATCAAAGGCGTGCGCAGACCACCACTGGCGCCACTCATTCCTACCGAAAATGGTGTTGCACTTTTGATTGACTGCGGTGCCAACGTAGATGCCCGTCCATCTGACCTGGTGCAGTTTGCCCAGATGGGTTCCATCTATATGGAACACGTAGTAGGTGTAAAAAATCCTCGTGTGGGCATCTTAAATATTGGTGCAGAAGAAGAAAAAGGGAACACCCTTGTAAAAGAAACCTTCCCACTGTTAAAAGAATGTGAAGGCATCAACTTCACAGGAAGTATCGAAGCCCGAGAGATTCCACACGGCGGAGCAGACGTTATCGTAACAGACGCATTTGCTGGAAACGTGGTTCTGAAATTATACGAAGGCGTAGCTTCTACTCTGATTTCCGCAGTGAAAAAAGGTCTGATGAGCACACTTCGTTCCAAGATTGGCGGTGCCCTGATCAAACCAGCATTAAAGAGCACTCTAAAATCCTTTGACACAGACCAGTACGGCGGAGCGCCACTCCTTGGCTTAAACGGTCTGGTTGTAAAAACACACGGAAGCGCAAAAGCCATCGATGTGAAAAACTCCATCATTCAGTGTGTCACATTCAAAGAACAGCAGATCAATGAAAAGATCGCTGAGTACATTGCTAATTCTAAAAATAAAGAAGTGTAAAATAATTTCACAGACAGCGAAGAGAGAACGGGTCTGAAGAAGATTTCTTGTTTTCTCTGAGCGTCAGCATTTTAGGAGGGAATCTCAATGGAATTCAAAAAAATCCAGAACATCATTTCACAAGTCCTACAACTTGATATTTCCGAAATCACAGATGACGCAGATCTTGTGTCTGACCTGGGTGCAGATTCCCTGGAGATTTACCAGATCATACTGGAGATAGAAAAGGAATTTGACATTTCTATCTCCAATGTAACTTTAAATAAAGACAGAACCGTTGGCGGCTTGTATCAGTTGATTTTAAATCAGAGATAATTCACAGATAGAATCAGATTGAAACTATCTGTGCTTTATAGCCAACAACAAGAAGGAGAGAGAAATGGAACTTATAAAAGAGTTTCAGGAACGGATTGGGTATACCTTTAAAAACGAAGCATTGCTTCGTCAGGCATTGACCCACAGTTCCTATGCAAATGAGCGCCACATGAAGAAGCTGTCTGATAACGAAAGACTGGAGTTTTTGGGAGATGCGGTGCTGGAAGTCATCAGCAGCGAATATCTTTTCAATCTTCATCCGGACTGGAGAGAAGGCGAGCTTACAAAACTCCGTGCAAGTATTGTCTGCGAACCAACGCTGGCATTTTGCACGAAAAAGGTAGACCTGGGAAAGTATCTTTTTTTAGGCAAGGGCGAGGATCAGACCGGTGGACGAAAGAGAAAGTCCATTTTATCAGACGCATTTGAAGCAGTGATAGGCGCAATCTATTTGGATGGTGGTTTTGCTAATGCAAAGGAGTTTGTCCACAAGTATGTAATGGACGACATCGAGCATATGCAGCTCTTTTATGATAGCAAGACTATCCTGCAGGAAATCGTACAGGCAGATAACAAAGGGGAATTGAGTTATCAGCTTGTGGGAGAGGAAGGACCAGACCACGACAAGAGATTCATTGTGGAAGCAAGAATCGGGGAAACACCAGTTAGCCGTGGGGAAGGACATACCAAAAAGTCAGCGGAACAGGAAGCTGCCTACCAGGCTATCTTGATTTTACGGAACGGAGGAAAATATGTATCTTAAAAGTATAGAGGTACACGGATTCAAATCTTTCGCAAACAAAATAAAGTTCGACTTTCACAATGGTATCACAGGTATCGTAGGTCCAAATGGCAGTGGTAAGAGTAATGTTGCGGACGCGGTTCGCTGGGTGCTTGGTGAACAGAAGGTAAAACAGCTTCGAAGCTCCAGTATGCAGGATGTTATTTTTGCAGGAACAGAGAATCGTAAGCCACAGAGTTACGCGTATGTTGCCATCACTTTAGACAACTCAGACCATGCACTGGCATTGGACTTTAACGAAGTTACCATCGCCCGCCGTGTGTACCGTTCCGGTGAAAGCGAATATCTGATCAACGGCACAACCTGCCGTCTGAAGGATGTTCATGAGCTTTTCTACGATACTGGTATTGGTAAGGAAGGATACTCTATTATTGGTCAGGGTCAGATTGATAAGATTCTGGCTGGTAAACCAGAGGAGAGACGAGAACTTTTTGATGAAGCGGCAGGGATTGTTAAGTACAAACGCCGTAAGGCAACCGCCCAGAAAAAGCTGGAAAATGAGCAGGCAAACCTTGTCCGTGTCAATGACATTCTGGCTGAACTGGAAAAACAGTTGGGTCCATTGGAGCGTCAGTCTGAGGCGGCTCGTACCTATTTGAAAAAACGTGATGAATTAAAGTCCTTTGATGTCAATCTGTTCCTAATGGAAGCAGAACGTCTGAACAAGCTTTTACATGAAGTAGAAACCAATCAGACTATCGCAGAGCAGGAATTCGAATCAGCAGAAAATACGTTCCAGCAGATTCGTGCCCAGTACGAACAGATGGAACAGGATATTGCGGGCAAGGATCAGCAGATTGATGCCCTGCGAGAGGATTTGAGCAATACCAGTCTGACCAGAGAAAAACTGGAAGGACAGTTCAATGTGCTTCGTGAGCAGATCAAAGCCCTGGAGGCAAGCGGCAGTCAGCTCCAGAGCCGCGTACAGACCATTGCGGAGGATATCAGATCCCATCAGGAAAGCAAAGCTTCCTATGAAAACGCACTGGCTGATATTGCAGGAGAAATCCAGGCTGTGGATGAGAAAAGGCCGTTGTGTATGACAAACGTACCCAGATGCAGAATCAGATTGCGGAATTGGAAAGCAAGATGGAGGATGGTAAGAATCAGATCATCGAACTGCTGAATCAGAAAGCGGTGCTTCGCGGAGAACAGCAGCGTCTTGACACCATGATGGAACAGGCCAACATCCAGAAAGCCCAGTTGAATCAGAAACTGTTGTCACAGCAGAGCTCCGAGGCAGATCTGCAGGATGTTTTAGATACCTATCAGGCAGACTATGACCACTTGTTGGCTGCTTTGGAAGATATGAAAGCCCAGGAAGCAAAGATTGCGTCCAAGTTGGATGGCTGGAAAGAAAAGTCTGTGGAGACCATTCGACAGATAGAAGATGCCAGAGAGCGTTATCACAGAGATGCTTCTCGTCTGGAGTCTTTGAAAAATATTGCAGAACGCTATGACGGTTACGGCAACAGTATCCGTAAGATCATGGAGAAAAAGGCAGATGTACCAGGGATCCATGGCGTTGTGGCGGATCTGATCAAAGTAGAGAAAAAATACGAAGTTGCCATCGAGACAGCCCTTGGCGGCAGCATTCAGAATATTGTAACGGCAGATGAAACCACTGCAAAACAGATGATTGCCTTTTTAAAAGAAAATCGTTTTGGCCGTGCCACATTTTTACCACTGACAAGTGTGAAAAAGCGTGATGTTAACGTGCAGGAAACGGTTTTAAAAGAAGAAGGCGTGATTGGTTACGCGGATTCTCTGGTGCAGACAGCAGATAAGTACAGAGGGATCGCGGGACACCTTCTTGGCAGAACGCTGGTTGTAGATCACATCGACCATGCCATTGCCCTAGCGAAAAAGTACCGCTACACACTGCGTATGGTTACCTTAGAAGGGGAATCCTTACAGCCAGGCGGTTCTATGACAGGTGGTGCGTTTAAGAATAACAGTAATCTGTTAGGCCGTAATCGAGAGATCGCAGCGTTAGAAGTAAGTGTAAAAGAAGCCCATGCGCTGATGACAGAGGCATCCGAACGCCTGGAAGATATCAAGACCGCAAGAGAACTGTTAAAAGAAGATCTGGCAGCGGTGCGAGAAGACCAGCAGAAGGCAGAGCTTGCGCTTAACACCGCCAAGATGAATCTTTCCCATGCAGAGGAAGAAAAAGCTGCTCAGGAAGCATTCTTTAAAAATATCAGAGAAGAAAGCCAGCAGATTTCCCAGCAGATGCAGGCAATCGAAGAAGAGAAGGCGGCTCTTGCAAAAACTGCAGAAGAATCTGAGGAAAAAGAAAATCAGATTCAGGCAGACAGTATCATCTGGCAGGAACAGTTGGATCAGCAAAATCAGTTGTTGGAACAGATTCAGGAAGAAGTTTCTTCTATATTAGTAGAGGACGCTGCCGTGCGTCAGAAGTCCGGCTTCCAGCAGGAAAATATTGACCGAATCGAACAGGAGATTCAGAAACTGCAGGAAGAACTGGAAGGCATTCATATTTCCTTCGAGGAAAGCAATGCAGATGCTGCTTCCAAACAGACCGCAATGGAAGAAATCCAGGTGACCATCCAGGCAGGGGAATCCCGCCAGAAAGAACTGGAAGAGCAGTTGAAAGCAGCTCTGTCAGACAAGGAATCCATGTCTGCAGAGTACAAGGATTATTTCAACCAGCGTGAAGAATTGTCCCAGAAAAAAGCAAATCTGGACAAGGAATTGTTCCGTCTGAATGCCCAGAAGGAAAAATACGAATCTCAGCTGGAAACACAGAACAATTACATGTGGGAAGAGTACGAGCTGACACTGCATGCCGCAATGCCGCTTCGTAATCCGGAATACAACAACTTAACAGAAATCAAAAAGCAGATTGGCGTGTTAAAAGACGAGATCAAGAAGCTTGGTCCGGTGAATATCCATGCCATCGAAGAATATAAGGAAGTTTCCGAACGATTCCATTTCATGGATGATCAGAGAAACGATCTGATGGAAGCAGAAAAAACACTGATGGATATCATCGCAGACCTGGATGCAGGTATGCAAAGCAGTTCAACGAAAAGTTTGCTGAGATTCAGAGAGAATTTGACAAGGCATTCAAGGAACTGTTCGGTGGTGGGAAAGGTACGCTGGAACTGACAGAGGATGAGGACGTATTGGAATGTGGCGTTCGCATCATTGCCCAGCCGCCAGGAAAGAAACTGCAGAATATGATGCAGCTTTCCGGTGGAGAAAAGGCACTGACAGCCATTGCCCTTTTGTTTGCCATCCAGAACTTAAAGCCATCTCCATTCTGTCTCTTAGACGAGATCGAGGCGGCACTGGATGATTCCAACGTAGTTCGTTTTGCGAAATACTTACATAAACTGACCAAAAACACACAGTTTATCATTATCACACACAGAAGAGGTACCATGAATGCAGCAGACCGTCTCTACGGTATCACCATGCAGGAAAAAGGGGTATCCACCCTGGTATCTGTTAATTTGATAGAAAAGGATTTGGATGAATAATGAGTGAAGAAAAAAAAGGCTTTTTTAAACGACTGGTAGCCGGTCTTTCTAAAACACGTAACAACATCGTGTCCGGTTTTGAATCTGTATTCAGTGGTTTTTCCAAAATCGATGACGATTTCTATGAAGAACTGGAAGAGATTCTGATCATGGGCGACATCGGTGTTCGTGCCACCGAAGAGATTTTAGAAAGTCTGAAAGAAAAAGTAAAAGAAAATAAGATCAAAGACCCAACAGACTGCAAACAGCTGTTGATTGACAGTATCAAAGAGCAGATGGAAATCGGAGAAACCGCATATCGTTTTGAAGAAGAAAAATCTGTGGTACTGATCATTGGCGTAAACGGTGTGGGCAAAACAACATCCGTTGGCAAGCTGGCTGGCAAGTTGAAAGGTCAGGGCAAGCGTGTGCTTATGGCAGCAGCAGATACCTTCCGTGCAGCAGCAGGAGAGCAGTTGGAAGAATGGTCCCACCGTGCAGGTGTAGATATCGTAGGCGGACAGGACGGTGCAGATCCGGCAGCAGTTGTATTTGATGCTGTACAGGCAGCAAAGGCAAGAAAAACAGATGTGCTTCTTTGCGACACCGCAGGCCGTCTTCATAACAAGAAGAACCTGATGGAAGAGTTGAAAAAGATCAATCGTATTCTGGCAAAAGAATATCCGGAAGCATACAGAGAGACACTGGTAGTATTGGACGGAACCACAGGACAGAACGCGCTCGCACAGGCAAAGCAGTTCTCAGAAGTGGCGGATATCACAGGTATCATCTTAACAAAGATGGACGGAACTGCCAAAGGCGGTATTGCTATTGCAATCCACTCCGAACTGGGTATTCCGGTAAAATATATCGGTGTGGGTGAAAAAATTGAAGATCTGCAGAAGTTTGATGCAGATGAATTCGTAGATGCGCTGTTTGATGTAAAGCGCGATGAAGAATAAGAAATCATATCATAATACAAAAGAAGCCGGGTGAAATGGATTGTGTTTCACCCGGCATTTTCGTTCCACTATTTGTTTTCGTTTTCGGCCTCTTCATCTATATAAATCACGATTTCATGAAGTTCACATTTTAGAATGCGACATAAATCATTCAGCGTTCTGGTGGTAACTGGTTCATTGTTTCGCAGACGCGTAATCGTAGTCGAATTAATATTATGTTTGTGAATCAACGTATAAGTTGTTTCTGAAGAATGTTTCAGAGTATTCCAAAATGGTTCGTATGTTATCATGTCTCGTTCGCTCTTAGATAGAATATTGATAGGCCTGTCTTATTATAGCATCTGCAAAATTTCATATTATGGATGAAAGAACACCTATAACCATAGTGTGTGCCAAGAATTACTCTTTTTAACATTGTTTACAAAAATAGTTTTAAATAATTGGCTAATTATTGTATAGTATATAGGTGCCAAAACATCTATAATAGAGATACGCAATAGAGTGCGAAATACCATTAAAAGGAGATATATGAGTGAGCTGGATAGAAGAAAAAAGGAATCGAAAAATGAGAGAAGAGTGGGAGGCTGCTGCAAACCCGGAGCACAAGTTTCATGCAGCCTATGAAATCGCAAAACAGGTTGCCGATGAGAAAGATCAGATACGACTTTTTCAGCGAATAAAACGGCTGCCGCTGGAAATGAAGTAGGGAATGGCAGCCCTTTGTTGGGATGTGGAATGGACAGTTGTTTTACGTCAAGAAAAAATACTTGACTGTAAAGAAAAAATACTTGACATACCCTGTTGGAGTATAGTAAACTACTCCAGGTGATTAGAAATGGAACGAATTGCAGAACAGGTTTTTCTCTATGATTTCTATGGAGAACTGCTGACAGAACATCAAAAACAAGTTTACGAAGATGTGGTTTTAAATGATATGTCCCTTAGCGAAATTGCGCAGGATCTTGGCATTAGCCGCCAGGGGGTTCACGATCTGGTGAAGCGCTGCGACAAGATTTTAAAGGGCTATGAGGAAAAGCTTCATCTGGTGGAAAAGTTTATGAACTGCAAAAAGCAGATTGAAAAGATCTGTGATCTGACTGATCACTATCAGGATCACGTGGAAGAAACAATGGAAGAAATCAAACAGATTTCCCGTGAGATTTTAGAGGAGTTGTAGGAATGGCATTTGACAGTTTATCAGAAAAACTGCAAAACGTATTTAAGAACCTGAGACGTAAGGGGCGCTTGACAGAAGAGGATGTTAAGGCTGCTTTAAAAGAGGTTAAGATGGCTCTTTTGGAAGCGGACGTTAACTTTAAGGTTGTTAAGAACTTTGTTAAGTCTGTGCAGGAACGTGCGATTGGCGCAGATGTGATGAACGGTCTGAATCCTGGCCAGATGGTTATCAAGATTGTAAACGAAGAGATGGTTAAGCTGATGGGCTCTGAGACAACAGAGATCGCATTGAAACCAGGTATCGCAATTACAGTCATCATGATGGTCGGTCTTCAGGGTGCCGGTAAAACAACTACCACAGCAAAGATTGCCGGTAAGATGTTACAGAAGGGCAAAAAGCCATTGCTGGCAGCCTGCGACGTTTACCGTCCGGCAGCGATTCAGCAGTTACAGGTAAATGGAGAGAAAGTCGGTGTGGAAGTGTTCTCCATGGGGGATTCTCACAAGCCGGTTAACATCGCAAAAGCAGCAATCGAGCATGCACAGAAAAACAACAAGAATGTAGTAATCCTGGATACCGCCGGTCGTCTTCATGTAGATGAGGACATGATGAACGAGCTGATCGAGATCAAGGAAAATGTGGATGTTTCCCAGACCATTCTGGTTGTTGACTCCATGACAGGTCAGGATGCTGTCAATGTGGCAGGAACCTTTGATGAAAAAATCGGCATCGACGGTGTTGTTCTTACCAAGTTAGACGGTGACACCCGAGGCGGTGCGGCACTTTCCATCAGAGCCGTAACCGGAAAGCCAATCTTTTACGTAGGTATGGGCGAAAAGCTTTCTGATTTGGAACAGTTTTATCCAGATCGTATGGCGTCTCGTATCCTTGGAATGGGTGATGTGCTTACCCTGATTGAAAAAGCACAGGAAGACTTCGATGCAGAGAAAGCAGCCGATATGGAAAAACGTTTCCGTAAAGCAGAGTTTTCTTTCGATGACTATCTTGACGCCATGAGTCAGATGAAGAAGATGGGCGGTCTTGCAAGTGTCCTTGGCATGATGCCAGGCATGGGCGGCGCACAGATGAAGCAGATGGAAGATGCCATGGATGACAAGAAGATGGCTCGCATCGAAGCAATTATCTACTCCATGACTCCAGGAGAGAGAAGTGGACAGGATGCCATCAACCCTAGCAGAAAGATTCGTATTGCCAAGGGCGCTGGTGTGCAGGTAGCAGACGTGAACAGATTGATCAAACAGTTTGAGCAGGCCCGCAAGATGATGAAGCAGATGCCTGGTATGATGGGCAAAGGCAAACGAGGCAAGCTCGGTGGTTTTGGCGGCTTAGGAGGAATGAAATTTCCTTTTTAATCCATAAATAAATTGAATGCACTATAAAAACAGGAGGTAATAGAAGATGTTAAAGATCAGATTAAGAAGAATGGGACAGAAAAAAGCTCCTTTCTATAGAATCGTTGTAGCTGATTCCAGATCCCCAAGAGATGGAAGATTCGTTGACGAAATCGGATACTATGATCCAACAAAGGAACCATCCGTAATCCGTGTTGACGAAGAAGCTGCTAAAAAATGGTTAGCTAACGGCGCTCAGCCAACAGCAACAGTAGAAAAAATCTTCAAAAACGCTGGTATCGAAAAATAAGATTAGTGAGGTGACGTGATGAAAGACTTAGTAGAAGTAATTGCTAAATCACTAGTCGATTATCCGGACGAAGTTACTGTTATCAAGAATGAAAAAGAAAAAGTTATCATCCTTGAACTTCGTGTAGCACAGTCTGATATGGGTAAGGTAATCGGTAAACAGGGAAGAATTGCAAAAGCAATTCGTGCAGTTGTAAAAGCAGCTGCTTCGAAAGAAGAGAAAAAAGTTATTGTTGAGATTATGCAGTAGCGAAACTGATAAAGGGATATAGTTCAACTATATCCCTCATTTTTTGCAAAGCAAAAAAGCAGAGCTGCGCGCATATGCACAGGGATACTTAGGGAGACTAATATAATGGAAGATATCTTTCAGGTAGGAATCATTTCAAGTACACATGGAATCGCCGGTGAAGTGAAGGTGTTTCCAACAACGGACGATGTTAACCGCTTTAAAAAGTTAAAAGAGGTTATTCTTGATACAGGAAAAGAGAAACTGACTCTCCACGTGGTGCAGTGCAAGTTTTTTAAACAGATGGTCATCCTGAAGTTTAAAGAATTCACCAACATCAACGAAGTGGAACGTTTTCGTGGCAAGAGCCTGTATGTGACCAGAGAAAATGCAGTGAAGCTGAAAAAAGACGAGTACTTTATTGCAGATATGATTGGTATGCAGGTGGTGGCAGATGACGGGGAAGAGTTGGGCATTCTGGATGATGTGTTGCAGACGGGCGCCAATGATGTCTATGTCATTACCAAAGAAGGCGAAAAGGAACTCCTGCTTCCAGCTATCAAAGAATGCATTTTGAATATAGATATGGACAAGCATCTGATGACGGTTCATCTGATGCCAGGTTTAAGGGACTAAGCATGAATTTTCATATATTAACACTGTTCCCTGAGATGATTGAGCAGGGATTAAACACCAGTATCCTTGGAAAAGCCATGCAGAATGGCTTTGTTACGCTGGATGCGATTAATATCAGAGATTACACGGCAGACAAACACAAAAAAGTAGACGATTATCCATATGGTGGTGGTGCAGGCATGGTCATGCAGGCTCAGCCAATCTATGACGCATGGAAAGCAGTGGTAGAAAGCATTGGTCATCGCCCAAGATGCATCTATCTCACACCACAGGGCAGAACCTTCAACCAGGATATGGCCAAGGAGTTTGCCAAAGAGGAAGACCTGATTTTCCTCTGCGGGCACTATGAAGGCGTGGATGAACGTGTCCTGGAGGAAATCGTTACCGATTTTGTTTCTATCGGAGATTATGTTCTGACTGGCGGCGAATTGCCGGCCATGGTCATGGTGGACGCCATTTCCAGAATGGTTCCAGGGGTTCTGACCAATGCAGAGTCAGGCACGGGAGAAACCTTTGAAGGAAGTTTGCTTGAGTATCCACAGTACAGCAGACCGGTAGAGTGGAACGGCAAACGGGTTCCAGATGTACTTTTGTCTGGAGACCATAAAAAAGTAGAGGCCTGGCGCCATGCCCAGTCTGTACTTCGTACTCTGGAGCATCGCCCGGATCTGCTGGATGAGGCAGAACTTAGCCTGGCGGATGTGAAACAAATACTGGCTATTTTACAGGAAAAATAATCGTAATAAAAAGTTATGATTAAGCGAAAGATTATGTGGTGAAAAAAGTTGAGAAATCACAACTTTTTTACTTGCATATAAATAACCATTGTGGTAAAATTGAAAACTGTGAGAAAAGAGATGGTCCTCTGTTACGGAATCGGTCGTATTAAGAACATCCAAATTTAGGAGGTCACAAATGAACGCAACAGAAATTTTAAAAAGCATTGAAGCTGCTGAATTAAAAGCAGAAGTAGCTGAATTCCGTGTAGGTGATACAGTAAGAGTTCACGCTAAAATCAAAGAAGGAAACCGTGAAAGAATCCAGGTATTCGAAGGTACAGTTCTGAAAAGACAGGGCGGAAGCAACCGTGAAACTTTCACAGTTCGTAAGTTTTCAAATGGCGTAGGTGTTGAAAAAACATGGCCATTACATTCTCCAAACGTAGACAAGATCGAAGTTGTTCGTTACGGTAAAGTAAGACGTGCAAAACTGAACTACTTAAGACAGCGCGTTGGTAAGAAAGCTAAAGTTAAAGAATTAGTAAAATAAGAAAACAATGAGGGCGTGTGTTTGATGTAAACACACGCTTTTCCTTACATATGGATTTATTATATTGTAGGGACAGTTCCCCTTTGGATGCATATGCGAGTGAGGTTATTATGAGATTGCCATTAAGAAGAGGATTGAATTTCCATAGACGTCGTCGAAAAGTAGAAGTGAATACAGTAAAAAGTTCTGTTATGTTCGCGATTCAGATTGTGATCGTAATTGTGGTGGCATTTGTGTGTGTCTATTTCTTCGGCATGAAAGCAACCGTCATCGGCAATTCCATGTCTGTCACATTGGAGGATGGTGACAAGGTTCTGGTGAATCGTTTTGTCTATGCCTTAAAAGGGCCAAAAGCCAATGACATCATTGTATTTTTTCCAAACGGCAATGAGAACACCCATTATTACGTAAAGCGAGTGGTTGCAGTTCCGGGTGATACTGTACAGATCAAGAGTGGTGAACTGTACGTCAATGGAGAACTTTTTTTCGAGGATGCCAACCAGAATATTGAGTATGCAGGTCTGGCAGAAGAAATTGTCACTGTAGGCGAAGATGAATATTTTGTGATCGGTGATAATCCAAACAGCAGCGAGGACAGTCGATATGCCAATATCGGCAACATTAAGAAAGAATATATCGAGGGCAAGGCCTGGTTCCGAACCGGACCGGGAAGCCCACGTGGACGTATTAAATAGAAAGTAGGTAGTAACTATGCATTTTCAGTGGTATCCAGGGCATATGACCAAGGCGAAACGTCAGATGCAGGAAGATATCAAGTTGATTGACTTGGTCATCGAGCTGGTTGATTCCAGAATCCCATTAAGCAGCAGAAATCCTGACATTGATGAGCTGGGAAAGAACAAGGCCCGTCTGATTCTGTTAAACAAAGCAGATCTTGCGGATGAGAAACAGAACGAAGCCTGGTCTGAATATTTCAAGGCAAAAGGCTTTTATGTAGTAAAGATTGATGCCCGCCGCAATAACGGCATGAAAACCATTCAGAACGTGATTTTGGAGGCATGTAAGGAAAAAATCGAGCGTGACAGGAAACGTGGTATCAAAAACAGACCTGTCCGCGCCATGGTCGTAGGCATTCCAAATGTAGGAAAGTCTACTTTTATCAATACCTTTGCAGGCAAAGCCTGCGCAAAAACAGGGAATAAGCCGGGTGTGACCAAGGGAAAACAGTGGATCCGTCTGAATAAGAACGTGGAACTGCTTGATACCCCAGGTATTCTCTGGCCAAAATTCGAAGATCAGCTGGTAGGTCTTCGTCTGGCGCTGATTGGTTCCATCAAGGATGAGATTCTCAATATTGATGAATTGTCCATTGAACTGATCAAGATCTTGAAGGAGCATTACAGTGGTATGCTGCAGGAAAGATACGAAGTGGATGAGTCACAGGATGCGGTCAAAATATTGGAAGCAGTTGCCATCAGACGTAACTGTATCCAGAAGGGCGGAGAGCCTGATTACAGCAAGGCGGCAGCACTGATTATTGATGAGTTCAGAAGTGGCCGTATCGGCAAGATCACACTTGAATTTCCAGAAGCATAGCATAAAAGCAGGTGCTGAATATTTCTGCAGGCTGCTATTGTATCAGAAGAAATGTTCATAGTTTTTTAACTTGAAAAACCAACGACAGGCGAGTAAACTTGTAAGTGGTATTAGGGTATAAGTTTTCTTGAACCAATGGAAAGAGACTTTGCAACAAACGTTTAAAGGGTAGTAGTAATGTTTGAAAAAAAGAATTCTAAGAAAGATGTAGAGTTTGAAAAAATCAAAGCCTATGCGGAGGAGTCAACCAAAGCGCAGAAGCCTGTAAATAAGAAAAAAGAGATTATCAGCAACATCATATATGTAGTAATTGTTCTGGCAATCACCATTTTTATTATTTGTTTTGTAGGGCAGCGCACTAAGGTGGATGGAGACTCCATGTATCCAACCCTCCACGATGGCGACAACCTGATTGTGGATAAGATTTCCTATCGTTTTCACGATCCGGACAGATTTGATGTGATCATTTTCCCATATCCACAGAATGAGAAAGTGTTCTATATCAAGCGAGTGATTGGACTTCCGGGTGAGACGATCCAGATTGACTATGACGGCAACATCTACATAGATGGAGAGATTCTTGAGGAAGAGTATGGCTATGAAGTGATGGTCAATCCAGGTATTGCGGCAGATCCAATCACATTGGGCGAGGATGAATACTTTGTTCTGGGCGATAATCGTAATGAAAGCAATGACAGCCGCGCGGTAGATGTGGGTGTGATTGACGAGGATGACATCATCGGCAGAGCATGGGTAAGATTCTATCCATTCAAGGATGTAGGACTGGTTAAAAACATCGAGTAGTTCAGAGAAAAAACGGTAAGTTTTTGTGTTTACACTGGACATTTGTAAAGATAAACGGAGGATGAAACATTGACAGAAGAAAAAAAGGTCAGTGTCATTAAAGCAGAACTTAAGGCAGTGTCAGATGAGATGCTGCCTCTCTTTATATCTGCCTATGAAAATGACATGCGAGGCGGCGTACAGACAATTGTAGAACAGGCGAAAAAACGTCTGGTAAAATTAGAACAGGAAATTCAGCGTACAGAGGCATTGAAAAAATACGAAAAGGAGTATGCAGCGTACGCATATATCTGCGGAATTGATGAAGTTGGGCGAGGACCATTAGCAGGTCCTGTTGTGGCAGCAGCGGTGATTCTGCCAAAGGACTGCGATATTCTGTATATCAACGATTCCAAAAAACTGACAGAGAAAAAACGAGAAGAACTCTACGATGTAATCATGGAAAAAGCAGAGGCAGTGGGCATTGGCATGGCAAGTCCACAGCGCATTGATGAAATCAATATTTTGCAGGCAACTTATGAAGCCATGCGTGAAGCTGTTGGTAAACTGAATCCACAGCCAACATGCCTTTTGAATGATGCAGTGACCATTCCTGGGCTTGCGCCTTCCTTGAAGCAGGTTCCAATCATCAAAGGCGATGCAAAAAGTATTTCCATCGGCGCAGCAAGTATCATCGCCAAGGTAACGCGAGACCGTATGATGGTAGAGTACGATAAGATGTTTCCGGCGTATGGGTTCGCATCAAACAAGGGATATGGTTCGGCCATGCATATCGAAGCATTGAAGAAATTTGGGCCAACACCAATACATAGAAGAAGTTTTATAGGAAACTTTGTAGAGGTATAATGTATGAACAATCGTCAGACGGGGGCTTACTATGAAGTGATTGCAGAGGAATACCTTCAGAATGCGGGATATCGCATATTAGAACGGAATTTTCGATGCAAGCTTGGAGAAGTAGATATCGTTGCTCTTCATCAGAATACACTGGTGTTCGTAGAAGTGAAATACCGTGCTACCGCACATTTTGGTCAGCCAACGGTGGCGGTAAATCAGCAGAAGCAGACGCGTATCTCCAATGTGGCATCCTACTACGTACACTCTCACAGACAGTTTCATAATTATAATTGCAGATTTGATGTGGTAAGCATTGTGGGAGAGCAGATCGCGCTGTATCAAAATGCCTTTCCTTATTGCGGACGATTTGCAAGATAGTATAAGGAGAAGTGGGAATCCTTTTTTAGGGAAGGAATATAAGGAATCTATGAATTTGATTAGAAAAGAAAACCACGCAGGCCTGAACCTGGTGGAACATCCATTAAACACCGGTGAAGTATTGCCGTTATTACATTTTGAAAATATTGAACAGACCGGTATGGTAAAACATTGCTTTACCACCCGCATGGGCGGTGTCAGTAAGGAACATTGCGCGTCCTTGAATCTTAGCTTTACCCGCGGGGATGATGAGGCAGCAGTGCGGGAAAATTATCGCCGCCTGGCAGAAGTTCTGGATGCGGAAGTGAATCAGTTTGTATTTACCGACCAGACACATACCACCAATGTGCGAGTGGTGACAGAAGCAGACGCAGGAAAAGGTATCATTGTGCCAAAAGATTATACGGATGTGGATGGGTTGATTACCAATGTACCGGGGCTGGTGCTTTCCACCTTTTTTGCAGACTGTGTACCATTGTATTTTGTGGATCCGGTACATCGGGCAATCGGTATGAGTCATTCCGGCTGGAGAGGCACCGTTGGCAGAATGGGAGCCACAACCTTGGAAGCCATGCATGTGACCTATGGAACCAATCCAGCGGACGTCATCTGCGCCATCGGACCATCCATCTGTCAGGACTGCTACGAAGTCAGTGCAGATGTGGCAGAAGCCTTCGCAGCAGAGTTTCCAGAACATATAGAAGAGATTTTAGAGCCAAAACCATTGGAAAAGTTTCAGTTGGATTTATGGCGCGCCAACGAGATCGTCCTGTTAGAAGCCGGTGTCCTCCCAGAACATATTGCAGTGACCAATGTGTGCACCTGCTGTAATCCCGGGAAGCTGTTTTCCCACAGAGCCAGTCATGGCAAGCGAGGCAATCTGGGGGCTTTTTTGAGTATTAGATAAGATAATAGAATCAGAAGTAACTGAGAGAAGTAAAGTCAAATAACAAAATCACATAACAAAACGGTGACTGTTTGTAGAATATTGGTATCTACAGAAAGTCACCGTTTTTTATTACTATATAACAATTTTTAAATTAAAGTTCGTCTCGTCGATAGAAAACTGGTAATTGCCGCCCAGCCGTTCGGTTAAGTAGCGGATACTTTGGGTTCCATAACCGTGATTTGCACGGCGGGAAATCGGGACGCCATCCACAAAGGTCGGTTTATGCCCGCAGGCATTTTTCACGGATAACAAAAGCTTGCCATCCGCTTCTTTTAACCATACGGAAATGTGCCGCCTGTGATAAGGAACCAGAGACTGGGCGTTCAGTGCGTTATCCAATGCATTGGACAGGATAGAAGAAAACAAAAGCTCGTCCACTTTACAGCCTGCCATCGCCACCTTTATCTCGAATGGAATGTTTTGTTCCTTGCATTTGGAAGCATAAAGGGTGAATACATAATTTAAGGTATCATTATCGCAATATCGTTGGATGGCAGTGTCTTCTATTTCTGAAAGGTATCCAGCAATGAGTCTGTTTGCTGTTTCCAGATCTTGATTTTCCATACTTAAAGAAATTTGGTTGAGCAAAAATCGCATATCATGCCGCAGAAGACGGACTGCTTTTTCGCTGTGTCTTATGGCGTCCATTTCTTTTTGCTGCTGCTCAATGGTAATCTGCACCATCTGTTCTCTGCGTTTTGCATCCATTGCAAGTTCCTGCTCCCGATAATAGATGATACAGAAAACAAGAAAAATAATACACAGGAAAAACGGAAGAAACTCTACTGCGAAACGTCCATTTGTTGCCCAAAAGTCAGAGTAAATATATACGGCGTAGTCAAACACATAATACACGATCGGTACAATGCCAAAGATGATAATACTGCGGGTTTCTTTGTGATAAAGCTCTGCAATATAAGTTGCCGCATAGCGCAAAATAATATAGCCGGACAGAAGGAGCGTAAGGATGTGCACCATCTGTTCTGTGCAAACGCTGCCGCCAAGCGAAACAGTCAAAAGCCCCACCCATTTTGATAATTGACAACACATATATGCGGTGGCGATTGCAGCGATGACAGTTAAGATACGCTTGCGATAAACAATACATAGCAGGAGAAACAGCGGCAAATGTGTGATCAGGGGATAGTGTATCCAGACGCCAGTTTCTCCACTCGTATGCAGGAAAAGAAGCTGTAGCGCACCACATAGGATAAATGTGCCGATCACAAATGTTATGTTCTTTTTGGAAAATGAAAGACCGCAAAAGGCGCAGGATAATATTATGCCAAATGCCAGAACCGTCCCGTATTGCAGATAATAGAGGATGGTTTCTATCATGTCCGGTCACCTGCCTTTTCAAAAATGAGAGAAAAGTACAATGCCTCAAATTCTTTTTTCATATTACGAGAAACAGGAATCACCTGCCCGGAACGCATGCGAATATCTTTTGCGGTAAAGGATGCGATGTGATAAATGTTGACAATATAGCTTCGATGGCATCGGAAAAAACCGTCCTGGCGTGTCAACGCGGTTTCGTAGGTGTAAAGAGAGGCAGAGGTTTCTATCATACTGCCGTCTGTCAGAGAAAAGAGCAAATGCTTTCCCTGTGATTCAATATATGCGATGGTCATGATCGGGATGTGATGGACTGCTTCCAGACCACGGATCGTCAGATATTTTGACTGCATGGAAAATTCTTGCAAAAGTTCATCCATTACCTGATATAAAGCCTGGGTCTGTATCGGTTTCAACAAATAATTGTTGGCTCTTACCGTGTAAGATTCTACTGCATAATCAGGGGAGGATGTGAGAAAAATCAGTTGTACTGACTTGTCTGTAGAACGAATTTCACGGGCAATCTCCATGCCATTAAAAATAGGCATTACAATATCCAGAAAAATCACGTCGTAGGGATGCTTGCTGTGGGCATCCAATAAACTGTCGCCATCTGAAAAGGTTTCCACACAAAAAACAGGCGGTTTGTTTTCCCAATTCTGCAGCAGATGTTCCATTGTGGCAAGGAAAATCTGTTGATCATCACAAATCCCAATTCGCATCTATGTCCCTCCTTGCAAGCATGCCGTTCTCTTTTTTTAGAATAGCAAAAATACGAAAAAGCAACAAGAGTATACGCATTCATTTCATTCCCCTATATTGACATTTCGTTCTATGAAATACGTTAGTTTGAGATTGCCTGACACAATAAAAAAGCCAGCCCGTAATATAAGGGCTGACGCAATCATCATAAAGGATATTGTTGTTTATCTTTTATGTTTCATTTGGTATATGAGTGAGAATGTCCTGCACATTGCATTTTAATACATTACATAAATCATCTATCGTTGTGGTAGTAAGTGGAAGATTTTTGCGAATGCGATTCAGGGTGTTAGAACTAATATTATGTTTGTGTATTAGGGTGTACGTAGATTCCGTGGAATTTTGTAACGTGTTCCAAAAAGGGTCATAAGATATCATTGTTTGCTCGCTCTAGGGTATGAATATTTATGTATCTTATTCATTATATAGCTTAGTAAAATTGTTGAATATGGCTAACAAATTAGCCATATTTTTTGTGATAATAGCAAATAGATTGTGGTCAATAAATAGACTATAATAAAAGTATCTAAAATTAATATAAAAGAGTAAAAATACGTTGGTATCGGCACCTTGAGTGGCAGGAGTTATGTATCTTTTCAATGGTGCAATTCATTCCTTAAAACACGCATTTCATTCCAGGATAAAAATATAAAATGGTTTCGGATGTATGATAGATAAGGAAAAAGTAATAATACAAAAGTTCAAAATAATTGGATTTATTATGGGAGAGAGGACGCGTTATGGCGAAAGCAGCAAAACAAAAAGCAACAGCAAAACACAAAGTGCTATCCATTATAGGATTGGTGCTTTGTGTAATTCTTATACCTACATTATGCATCAATATTACATTGATTGTAAAAAGTTTTACCAATCAGACAGAGGTACCAAGTATTGGCGGGCGCCTGCCGTTGATTGTTCTGACGGATTCTATGTATCCGGAGATACAGAGTGGAGATTTGATTATCTGTCATACCATTGAGGCGGAGGATGTAGCAGATGGCGATATCATTGCCTTTTTTGACCCGGCAGGAAATGGGACAAGCATTGTGACGCATCGTGTTGTTGATGTAGTAGAAGAAGATGGTATGCTGCAGTTTCGCACCAAGGGTGATGCCAACAATACGGAAGATAAGATGCTCGTACCAGAAGAAGACCTGGTAGGCGTGTATCAGAAACGCATTCCGGGAGTTGGTAATGTAGCCATGTTCATGCAGTCCACGACAGGTTTGATCGTGTGCGTAGTGCTGCCAATTGTTGCATTGGTGGCATATGATGTGGTTCGTCGTCGTTCTTACGACAAGAAAAAACAGACAGATACCGATGCCCTGCTTGCAGAATTAGAGGCACTTCGTGCTGAGAAAGCTGCCAAAGCTGAAAAAATAGAAAAGACAGAAAAAGAAGAGGCAATTAGCACGGATGCCTCCAGGGATGTGTAAACATCCAATATTATTAAGTGTATTCTTCCTGCGGAAGCCACGTTTGTTCCGAGGATGATTATAAATACCGCGGCATTCTGACGCGGATGGGAATCCGATACGGAGGCCCGGTACGCTATCTTTCTCGGAAGAGGAAGAATAGAAGAAAAACTAACGAAAGGAGAGTTCTACAATGAAGAAAAACAAAATGATGAGAGCTGCTTCCGCTCTTTTGATAGCAGTTCTCCTTACAACTTGTGCTGTGAGTGGTACATTTGCGAAGTATACAACATCTGAAACTGGTTCTGACACTGCACGTGTAGCTAAGTGGGGTGTTGAAGTTACTGCTGAAGGAACGATGTTTGCTGATGCTTATGCAACAGACGATACAAAAATAACAACTATCACAAATTCTGTTGTTTCCGCTGGAATGGTAAAAGATATTAAAGAAGTTGTTGCACCTGGTACAGAAGGAACAATGGCAGCTGTTAAAATTATTGGTAAACCAGAAGTTGCTGTAGAGGTAACTTATAAGGCTACGGAAATTGAGTTTGAAGGTTGGACAGTAGAAGACAATACTTATTGTCCTATCATAATCACTATTAGCGGAAAAAATGGTGTCATTGCAACCTTAAAAGGTACTGATTATACAGATATAAATGCCTTTGAAGATGAAATTGCAAGATTTATCGGAGAATATTCTCAGATCTATGAAGCAAATACAGATTTATCCTTGATGTATGCTGATACAAGCGAAGATGATCTCGTAGTATCTTGGGAATGGCCATATAGTACAAGTGATGATAATGATAAGAAAGATACAGAACTTGGAGATCAGGCGGCAAAAATTAATCCTGCAACTATTAAGATTGCTATTGAAACCACAGTAACTCAGATTGATTAATTTGCATCTACAAATATTAACGATTTCGTAAATTCAATGAAATAAGATTCCACTCAAGTCCATCGTGGCGGGGCTTGGGTGGAATTTATTTTCAAATTTTTTAAAGAATAAAAACCTTTTGTTTTTTGAAAAGTTTGAAAAGAAGAACGAGATAAGGAAAGGGGGAGAGGCACCTTATGGGAAAAGTAAATAGTAGTAAATACAAAACCATATGGTTGTTTGTCCTGATCCTTATCATATTTGTTGGTATAAGCAGTTTCGTATTAACAAGCAGACTGAATGTTTTTTTATTAGATGATAATGGTGCGATTTCACTTGTTTCAGAAACTGCATCGACCGTGACAGAAAAAATGCCAGAGAATGAATCTGTGTTAACACCGTCTACGGAAACAATGACTCCACAGGTGTCTATACAGCCAGGAAACGCTGGCTTTGAAGTTAGTGATGAACAGACTGTATGGAATACAGCTACAGAAATAGAAATTTTTAAGGTTTCTTATTTAAATGGTGAAAAGGTTGTTACGGTAAATAGTGATAATGGTGAAAGCGTCATTGCACCAGGTACGGAAAATTCTTACACCTTTAAGTTAAAAAACACTGGAGATGTAGCAGTGGATTATACAGTGGCAGTGGAAGCATACTTTACCCCGGAAGAGATTGAACTTCCGATTATCGGAAGATTAAATCGATATGATAGCAAGTGGCTCGTTGGAGATTTACAAAATTATGAAGAGATATTGGCTCTTAATGGAGTAGAAGATTCTGCAACTCTTGGAGCCGGGAAATATACCTATTACACCTTAGATTGGCTTTGGTCATATGAGAGTGGAAATGATGAATTAGATACTATGCTTGGCAATATGGCAGTGGACGAAGAACTGGCACTTACGATTGTGATTTCAACCATCGCAACTGCCAGCGATGATCCTAATGATGATAGTGGTATTACACCTCCACAGACCGGAGATGACAGTAAGATTACTTTATGGATATCTATTGCTATCGGATCTCTGATACTCATCGTTATCCTTATCCTTTATCAGATTAGAGAAAAGCGTCGTGTAATTGTGGAGGCGAGAAGCAGTGAAAAACGCTAAGAAAGCAACCCTTAAATGGCAAGGGATTATAAGAATTGTATTATTGGTTGTGTGTGGCATTGTTTTGGGCGCGAATGTTTATCATATCAATGCCAAGAGCCTGGTGGGAGACCAGCTTCCGATGCCATTCGGATATGGAACGGCAATTGTACTGTCGGGCAGTATGGAGCCGGAATTATCTGCGGGCGATTTGATTCTGGTAAAAGAAACAAATGATATTAAGGAAAATGATATTGTTGTTTATCAGCAGTCAGGAAGCTTAGTTGTTCATAGAGTGATAGAGATGGATGACAGCATCCTTATAACAAAGGGAGATGCAAATAATGTAGCAGATGCACCGATTGTGATTACAGATGTAAAAGGAAAAGTCTTTGCAAGCATTCCTGCTGTTGGAAATCTCATAGGATTTATTAAGAGTCCTGTTGGAACAATCATTATCATTATTGTGGCAATTGCACTGGTTGAGATTCCTAGAAGAAGAGAAAAACAAAAAGACGAGGAAGAACGTCAGCAAATCATAGACGAGATCAAGAGACTAAAAGACGAATAAGAAAATGTATATGGGTAGGAGGTGAAATAAGACCATGGCAGAACATAAGAAAACAATAAAAATGAATATTCCAATGTTCCTTGCCGCCGTCTTATTTTGCGCAACCTTAATATCCATACATTTTACAAGTGGGTTGTATGCCCGATATACCACATCAGGTGAAGGTAGTGATTCGGCAAGAGTTATTACCTTTGGAGATATTAACATTACAGAAACTGGGGATTTTACCAGTGATGGACAGTTGATGATTATTCCAGGTGTTGACCTTACGAAAAAGGCGGTCGTTAACTTTGAGGGTAGTGAATCGGCAACATATGTATTTGTAGAAGTTATAGTATCTGGCTGGACAAAAGATGATAATCAAACTTTTACAGTCAAGTCTGGTGAAACGGTATACATGCAGTGGTCGGTAAACGGTGAATGGATGCCTTTGGGTGCAGGGACAGATTTAGATGATGGCAGTGTAAGATATGTATATTATCAAGAATTAGCACCAAATACAAAACTTATAGATAAGGATATCATTGCAGAACTTGATGCCACAGATGATGAGGAAACCACAATAGCTGTCGGTGATGAAATTACAAAATATGACATCAATAATCTGGCAGATGTTTCTATTGAATTTAGGGCAACAGCGGTTCAGAGCAGTGGATTTGATAGCGCAAGCGACGCATGGGATTCGATTGCATTAAAATAAAAAACTGGAGGAGGGATGAAGAACATGAGAAAAAGAGCCGTATCGTTAATTATGTGTGTCGCAATATTTTTTACTATGGCTATGCATGTATTCCCTACTGTTGATGCACAAGAAAGGTCCGTATACGTCCTGCATAATGGAGCGCAAATTAGTGAACTGGTACTAGAACAGTATGATAAAGAGGCTTTATCTGTAGAAACCAATGGCTTCGATGTGAATGCCTATCAATGGCAGATTCTGCTTGATCCACATACATCAACTTGGGTAGACATTTATGATAAAACTGAGCAACAATGTGAAATATCATATGCTGTCGTAAAAAATATGTTAGATGAAGCCGATAGTACGTACGTGCGCTGTGCGATAATCACAGACAACGAAACTGTTTATAGTGATGAAGTGTGCGTGTCTGTTGTTCGTATGGAACAAGCGGCATCAACTGCTGAGAGTTTTGCTGATGCGGAATATTCTCAAAATGAAGTTGTAGCTACGGACGCAGAAATAGTGCCTCGTTCATTTGCACTTTCAAGAGAGACAAGTCAATACGTTACGATAACAATCAAATATTTGGATGCATCCAGTTTAACAGGTGAAGAGGCGGCAATTTATAGCCCATATGTAGCCACAATAGAATCTGGCAGTAGCTTTAATCAGAATGTTATTTCACCAACATTTTTGGGATTTGCACCTTATTATGATGCGAATGGCGATGGAGTAGTTGATGAGGACGCGTCAGATCTATCTTTAGATTATCCAAATGTAACAGAAAATATTGAGATAAAAGTTTATTATAAACCGATTAAGGTTAATTTTGCGATTCGCTACTTTTTCCAGAATATTAATGATGATCTTTATACTGAAAATGTTGCCTTATATCATACTGGTAAAGAAGAGACAGGAACCATTATTTCTGATGAATATTTGCGCACCCATGCAGGAAATACAACAGGTTTTGAAAAAATGTATCACATTCCAGAAAGTGTAGCTGCAGATGGAAGCACGGTTTTTGAGTGCTATTATGACCGAAACTATTATTTAATCCAGTTTGACCTTGACGGAGGTTATGGTGTAGACCCTATCTATGCACGTTATGGAACACCGTTTGTTGTAAATGATCCGGTAAAGCATGGTTATAATTTTAAGGGGTGGGATTTAATTACAGTGGATACGGATGGTGATGGAATTGCAGATAGCGGAAATGGTATCGAAGACGAACTTCCATCTGTTATTCCGGCAGAAGGGCAGTCTTATATTGCACTTTGGGAAACTGTTGAGACAACCTATACAGTAGTTTATTGGAAAGAAAATGCGGATGACAATGGTTACGCCTATTGGGGAAATGCCAAGAAGCAGGCGACTTCCGCTTCCTATGTAGATGGCACAGATTCGGCTGAGATTGATGGTATGTCAGATGCTGAATATTTCACCTTTAACGATGTAATGTCTGATAAAAATATCCTAGTGGAAGGTGATGGTTCTACCATCGTAAATGTGTATTATACACGAAACTATTATACACTCACTTTCAGAGCAACTGGAGTATGCACAATTCCTGAAGGTCATACTCATAGTACGACTTGTTATGATTATATATGTGAAGGCGGCCAGCATACTCACACAGACGAGTGCCTTGTATGTGTTATACCGGAGCATACTCACGGGGGAAGTTGCTGTACACTTACGGAGCATACTCATGACGCCAATTGTTGTGATATAACCTATCATGTTCATGGTGACGATTGCTGTACTACCAAAGAACATACTCATGGTGAAAGTTGCTGTACACTAGAAGTGTGTGTGGAACACACAATGAATTGTTGGGAAAATGTTGATCAAAAGTATGATGGTAGGCCAAATAATGCTCCTCGGAATCCACAGGAAGGACAAGTTTATCAACGGAATAATTACAGCACTAAATATATTTATATTGCTGATTCTTGGTATCGATATTCTGGAAGTGAAAGTTCCGGGGAAATTGTTACACCAAGCTGTCACACTCACGATGCTGGAGACTGTACCTGTGGTAATGAAGAACATATCCATGGTGATGGTAATTGTACCTGTGCCGAAACGGTGCATGACCATATGGGAGGCGATTGTAATACCGATACCTGCACCAATGGTGGTGTCGAGCATACGCATGATGAAGGAAGTTGCATTTGTCCGCAGACGTCTCATTCACACGTAGATGACTGCTATAATTGTGGAAACATCGAACATATCCATATGGATGCCTGTTTGCGCCTGATTTGTAGTATTACGGAAGCGCATAGTCACGCAAATAACTGTAATAATGGAAATAGAACTAATACTGTAAAAACAGTATATAGAAAATACCAGCAGTCATTGGAGGATCTTTGGCCGGTTACTGATGATAATGGTGTTACATACGATGATGGTGAGCGATGGGATCCGTCTGATTCCAGTTATTATAGTGAAGTATTAGTGTATATTTCGACTATGCCTCCTGATGATTTTACATTAACACTGGATGATTCCTCTAATTCCACCAAAACGATGTATTATTATCTTCAGGTTTTGCCAGGAGAGGGATATGACGTAGAATATGACGGAAATCAGTACAAGCTTCATAACACTATCTCTGCTAATTATGGCTATATTACAGAAGACGAGGATTTCTTTGATATTAAGGGATTTGTACAGTATGCTTCAAGTCCAGCGTTCAGTAATGGTGCGATTCGAAACAGCGATACAGCCTACTTCTATTACAATCGCATAACAGACCATGTGCTGCAGTTTGATAACAACGGTATTTTAGTCGATGAAAAAGAAGAAAAGGGCATTATGTATGGTGCACCATTGGAAAAATATTATTTCGCACCAGAGTATCCAGCTAATTTGGAACCAAATGCATATCTTTTCGCTGGTTGGTACACATCTCCTGGCTGTTATGAAGGAACAGAAGTAAATTGGGAAACGTTAACTATGCCAGAAGGTAATCTCTTGTTATACGCGAAATGGATTCCTAAGACCCACACTGTCAACTTTTTTACCACCTATGATGAAATGTTAGTGTTTGAAGAAAACAGTTCTTCTGTCGATATCTATAAAACATACGATGCAGTTACTCATGGTACAGTTGTAGGAAGCGTTACAAATCCAGAGCGACCTGCTGTTGGAGATATGAACTTAATCTTTGCAGGCTGGTTCTATATTGAAAATGGTCAGAAAAAGGCCTTTTCTCCTTTGGATATGCCAATTAATAGAGATATGAATATCTTTGCTGATTGGAGTAGTACACAGCCACAACCATATCAAATACAATATGTGTTACAAAGTGATCCTACGACAAAAGTAACGGATGATACGACAGGTTTTGCGTATGGCGGCTCTACTCGTACTTTTATAGCTAAAGCAGGTAACCCATACAATCAGCTTTACGATAAATTTAATACAGGGTATTTTCCTACGGTTGGTTCTCATTCTATTACCATGCAGTATGAGGAAGATAAGGAAAATCCAGTTTTAAATACGTATACTTTTTATTATGTAAAAGCAAACGATATAGATTATACGGTACGATATGTCAATAAAGAAAATAATACTCTACTGGAAGAAGTGACGGTAAAAAGTACATCAGATGCAGTCGTGACAGAACGATTTAAAGCATTTGAAAATATGGTTCCGGATGCTTTCTATAAGCGTTTGGTCATTTCCGTTGAACAGGATGAAAATGGAAATTGGGTCGGTACAGAAGATAATGTGATTACCTTCTATTACACACCGAATAAGACCAGTGCTTACTATGCTGTGCATTTTATGCTGGAAAAATTGGATGCATCAGATGAGGATAAAAATAATTACGCGATTGATGGCACTGGTGGATATGAGGAAACAGGGACGTATTTAGAGGGTATTGGAGATGTAAACAGCACTGTATCTATTATACCGCAGACCTTTGCAGGCTTTGAATTGATTGATAATGATGAGGTAGCTATTTCTGTGGTTAATGGCGAGCAGACTGTGACAAAATACACGGGTTCCCAATATAACATAAGGATTACAATAGAAGGTACGGAACTGTATATCTTTTATAAACGTTTGGAATACGGCTATACTGTGAATCATTATCTTTATAACACCACCATGCCTGTTCCAGACACTGATTTATCTGAAACAGGAACAGCACCTTATGGTTCAACTTTAACCAAAGAGGCAGCAGTCATTCCTGGTTATACCTGTGTTTCAGCACAGACGACACAGTCGATTCCTATTCGAGATAACGCTGCCCAGAATGTTATCACGTTCTACTACTCGCCAGTGCAATATGTTGCAGAGTATGTTGCTGTTCCATCAGATGGTGGTTGGTTATCCAATACAATAGAGGTAATAGCTGGTGGGGAGAGTTTGAATGGTTCCAAACCAACGGCAAATCCATATTATGAGTTTGCTGGCTGGTATATAGATGAAGCCTGTACGATAAGTGCTGGTGAAAACTGTGGGGCAATTAGTGCGGATAACAAGTTCACACCACATAAAGCAAGTTTAAGTGACACGAATCGAAATATCTTTTATGCAAAGTTTAGTCGTAAAGTAGGTGACTTGACAATTGATAGACAGGATGCAGAAGATGATGGACAGGTGTTTGTTTATGAAGTGAAGAATACTGCTTTAGATGAAATAATATTTGTTACTGTCACTGGAAATAGTAGCGTGACTATCCACGATATGCCTTTTGGTGAATATATTATAACAGAACAGAAGGAGTGGTCTTGGCGCTATACTCAAGAATTATCATCGGTTGTAAGCCATCAAAACGAAAAGGGAACAACGGTGGTGTTCCGTGGTCCTATAAGTAAGAAAAAATGGCTGAATGGCAATAGTATTCTACTTAAAAATATAAAGGGGGATGAGTAAATGAGAAAAGAAAAATTCAGAGGTTTGCTCATCCTTGTCCTTATACTTATCGCCGTAACAGCCTGTGGCTCTGTGTATGCCTATATGTTCAAGCAGACGGAAGAGAAGAAAAATCAGTTTACACCAGCGCAGGTTTCCTGTGAAGTGGTAGAGCAAACAGATACACCTTTGACGCAAAAAAACAGTATCAAGGTAAAAAACACCAGTAACATTGATGCGTATTTGCGTGTACGCTTAGTCTCTTATTGGGTAAATGACCTCGGTGATGGTAATTACGAGATTGTAGCCAAAGAATCAGAACTTCCGGAAATCACTCCTATGAATGGCTGGATTAAGGGTTCTAATGATACCTATTATTATACAATTCCGGTAGCACCAGAGAGTCAGTCTCCAAATAACCTGACGACAGAACTTCTTAATGCGTCTATTGTTTTAACGGAAGAGGATGGCTACAAACAGGTAATAGAAGTTTTTGCAGAGGCGATTCAGAGTGAACCGCAAAGTGCAGTAACCAACAGTTGGGGCGTAACATTAGGTGCAGACGGAATGATCACAGCAGCACCTTAAATTTGGTAAATCCCAATAAAGAATAATGGAGAATGCCATGATGAAAAAATATATATCTGTCATTATTATTCTATTAGTAGTGGTATTGTTATTATCCTGTGTCATGATTTTTCGTGAAATCTCACAGAGTAAGGAAGAGAAAGCAGATTTTGATGCACTTACACAAGCTGTTGTACAAAATGAAGATTCCCAGATTGATAAAGATGCAGAAGTGTTAAGAAAACGGAATCTGACTCCTTTGTTTGCAGAAAATCCAGACTGTATCGGCTGGATCTGCATTGAAGGAACAGAAGTAGATTATCCAGTCATGTACACCCCTACAGAAACACAAAAATATTTGCATCGTAATTTCGAAGGTGAAGACAGTACAGGTGGTGTCCCTTTTTTACAGGAGAACACAACTTTAGACGGCGATCATCTTATCATTTATGGTCACAACATGCGCAATGGTTCTATGTTTGCTGATGTGACAAACTATGCAGATGAGGCCTATTGTGAGGCACATCCGACCATCGAATTTGAGACGGCAGAAGGCGTTAGATATTATGACGTGGTTGCAGTTGCTTTGCTGGATAAAAATGATGCGTGGTATGGATTCATTATGTCAGAGACAGCGGCAGCATTTGATTCTGCAGTTTCTGCTGTTACAGAAAAAGCAGTATATCAGACAGAAGTGGTACCAACTTATGGAAAACAGTTACTGACGTTGTCTACCTGTTATGGCAGTGATGATGGTCGAATTGTGGTTATTTCTATAGAACGTTAAATGAAAATTTAGGGGCTGCAATTGCAGCCCCATTACTATTTTCAAAATTATTCCTCAATCACTTCTTCTTCCATCTTCATTGTGTAAACCTGACGTTTTCTAGCCATTTCATCACTTTCAAGATATTCGTCGTAAGTTGTGATCTTATCAATCATGCTTCCGTTTGGAAGGATTTCCATGATGCGGTTCGCAGTTGTCTGTACGATCTGGTGATCTCGGGAAGCGAATAAGAGAACGCCAGGGAACTTGATCATACCGTTGTTCAGTGCGGTGATGGATTCCATATCAAGGTGGTCAGTTGGTTCGTCCATGATCAGAACGTTGGATGCTTCGATCATCATACGGGAGAACAGGACACGTACTTTTTCACCACCGGAGAGAACACGCATTTTCTTTACGCCATCTTCTCCTGGGAAGAGCATTCTTCCAAGGAAACCACGTACATAAGTAGCATCTTTGATTTCGGAGAACTGTGTTAACCAGTCAACGATAATCAGGTCTGTATCAAAGATTTCGGTATTGTCTTTTGGGAAATAGGACTGACTTGTGGTAACACCCCATTTGAAGGTACCTTCGTCTGGTTCCATTTCGCCGGTTAAAATCTTGAATAAAGTTGTTTTTGCAAGCTCGTTACCGCCAACGAAAGCAACCTTGTCTTCACGGCTGATGATAAAGGAGATGTTGTCTAATACCTTTACACCATCGATTGTCTTGGACAGATTTTCTACCATGAGAACTTCGTTACCGATCTCACGGGATGGACGGAAGTCGATGTATGGATACTTACGGCTGGAAGGTTTGATTTCATCCAGCTGGATTTTTTCCAGTGCTTTCTTACGGGAAGTTGCCTGTTTGGATTTGGAAGCGTTCGCAGAGAAGCGGGAAATAAATTCCTGTAACTCTTTGATCTTTTCTTCCTTTTTCTTGTTGGCTTCTTTCATCTGCTTGATCATCAACTGGCTGGATTCGTACCAGAAGTCGTAGTTACCAGCGTAGAGCTGGATCTTAGCGTAGTCGATGTCAGCGATGTGAGTACATACTTTATTTAAGAAGTAACGGTCGTGAGAGACAACAATAACAGTGTTTTCGAAGTTGATCAGGAATTCTTCCAACCAGCCGATGGCATCTAAGTCCAGGTTGTTGGTAGGTTCGTCCAGAAGCAGGATGTCCGGGTTGCCAAACAGTGCCTGCGCAAGAAGTACCTTTACCTTCTGTGGACCAGTAAGGTCAGCCATCATATAGTAGTGGAATTCTGTTTCAATACCAAGACCGTTAAGAAGAGTAGCGGCATCGGATTCTGCATTCCATCCGTCCATTTCTGCGAATTCTGCTTCCAGTTCGCTGGCACGGATACCATCTTCGTCTGTAAAGTCTTCTTTCATATAAATAGCATCTTTTTCTTTCATGATGTCATACAGTCTCTGGTTACCCATGATAACGGTATCCAGTACAGAGTACGCATCGTATTTGAAGTGATCCTGCTGTAAGAAGGAGAGACGCTGACCAGGTGTGATAGATACATCACCGTTGGTTGGTTCCAACTGCCCGGTAAGAATTTTTAAAAAGGTAGACTTACCAGCACCGTTGGCGCCGATCAGTCCGTAGCAGTTGCCTTCTGTAAATTTGATGTTTACATCTTCAAAAAGAGCTTTTTTGCCAAGACGTAAGGTTACGTTGTTTGCACTAATCATTTTTTCATAGCCTTTCTTTTATAAAAATAACTGGTTTATTGAATCGATTTCAGTGTGTGATGGATAGAAGCACGCACACTTCATAATTTTAACTGCATATACATTTTTTTTCAAGATATAAATAGCGTTCTCGATAGAAGAATTTTTTTGCGTCCTAAGGAGTAAAATAAGAGAAATTACGTATCTGTTCCAGGAACTGCTCATGTTGGATAATAACTAAAAAGTGGCCTGGTAACATGACAGTAATTGTATTGTTAAAAATACAACATTGTTTTTAAAAAAATACAATATAAATATTGCTTAATAAAAACTATTTGTTCCAGGAAATTTTGTGAAAATCTCCAAAATTGTCTAAAAGCTTTAGGAAAATAAAGTTTTGTACTTGAAAAAATACAATCTTATTGATATCCTAAAGGCAGTTCTTTTGAGAGGGAACAGAATTCGTACTGATTTCCAGTGCGAGAGTTGTATAAATAATTAGGCAAATGTAACAAGTATTTGCCGGGTATAAAATGAGGATATTTTTAGGAGGAACTAACATGAAACGTTCAATGTTAACAATGGATGGCAACACAGCAGCAGCTCATGCGTCATATGCGTATACTGAAGTGGCAGCTATCTATCCAATCACACCATCATCCGTTATGGCTGAGGTTTCTGATCAGTGGGCAACACTGGGAAGAAAGAACATCTTTGGTGAAACTGTTAAGATTACAGAGATGCAGTCTGAAGCAGGTGCAGCAGGTACTGTACATGGTTCTTTGGCAGCAGGTGCTCTCACATCTACTTACACAGCATCCCAGGGATTATTACTGATGATTCCAAACCTTTACAAGATCGCAGGCGAAAGACTTCCAGGTGTTATCAACGTTTCTGCTCGTGCTATTGCATCACACGCGTTAAACATCTTTGGTGATCACTCTGATGTATATGCCTGTCGTCAGACTGGTGTGGCAATGCTCTGCGAATCTTCCGTTCAGGAAGTAATGGACTTAACTCCAGTTGCTTATATGGCAGCAATTGAAGGCAGACTTCCATTCATCAACTTCTTCGATGGTTTCCGTACATCACACGAAATCCAGAAGATTGAAACATGGGATTATGAAGATTTGAAAGAAATGTACGATTTCGAAGCATTAAAAGCATATCGTGACAGCTGTCTGAATCCGGAAAATCCATGCCAGATGGGTTCCGCGCAGAATCCAGACCTTTTCTTCCAGACAAGAGAAGCGTGTAATCCAGCTTACATCGATATGCCGGACATTGTTCAGAACTGTATGAACAGAGTCAATGAACGAATCGGTACTGACTATAAATTGTTCAACTACTATGGTGCAGAAGATGCAGACCATGTAGTTATCGCTATGGGTTCTGTTTGTGAAGCATTAACAGAAGCCGTAGACTACCTTGTAAAACGTGGCGATAAAGTTGGTGTTGTTAAAGTTCGTCTGTACAGACCATTCTCCACAACAGCATTGATTGATGCCCTTCCACACACAACAAGAAAGATTTCTGTATTAGACAGAACAAAAGAACCAGGTTCCATCGGTGAACCATTATACCTTGACGTTGTTGCAGCTTTAAAAGGTTCCAAGTTCGAAGGTATCAAAGTATTCCACGGCCGTTATGGTCTGGGCTCCAAGGATACAAGACCTGGTCAGCTTATGGCTGTATTCCACAACAACACAAAACCAGAATTCACAATCGGTATCAAGGACGATATGACAAAACTGTCTCTTGACTTCGAAGTGCATACTGGTACGATTCCAAAATCAACAATCAACTGTAAGTTCTGGGGTCTTGGTTCTGATGGTACGGTTGGTGCCAACAAGAACTCTATCAAGATCATTGGTAACAATACAGATAAATACGCACAGGCGTACTTTGACTATGACTCCAAAAAATCAGGTGGTGTAACTGTATCTCACCTTCGTTTTGGTCAGGAAAAGATCCATTCCACATATCTGATTGGTAAATGTGAGTTCGTTGCATGTCATTGTACCGCATATATTTTCAAATACGACATGGTACAGGATATCTTACCAGGCGGTACCTTCCTGTTAAACTGCCCATGGGATGTGGAAGAACTGGACAAAGTACTTCCAGGCCAGGTAAAACGTCACCTGGCAGAAAACAATATCAATTTCTATACTATTGATGCAGTAAAACTTGGTCAGGAAATCGGACTTGGCAATCGTGTAAACACCATCCTTCAGGCAGCATTCTTTAAAGTAACAGAAATCATTCCTGTTGAAGATGCTGTAGGATATATGAAGGAAGCTGCGAAGAAAGCTTACGGCAAAAAAGGTAACGCTATCGTTCAGATGAACTATGACGCTATCGACGCTGGTATCAATGCGGTAAACAAAATTGAAATTCCAGAAAGCTGGTTAACAGCAGAAGAAGAAGATCTGCTTGGCGCACCAGTAACAGGCGACCGCAAAGATGTTGTTGACTTCGTTAACGACGTTCAGAGAAAAGTAAACGCACAGTTAGGTAATACCATTCCAGTATCTGTTGTTAGCAAATATGCTGATGGTTCCACACCATCCGGTTCTTCCGCTTACGAAAAACGTGGTATTGCAACATTAACACCTATCTGGGAACCAACAAAATGTGTGGCTTGTAATCTTTGCTCTTATGTATGTCCACATGCAACCATTCGTCCAGCTGTATGTACAGACGAAGAAGTGGCAAACGCTCCAGAAGGTTTCAAACCAATCGAACTGAAAGGCACACCATATAAAGTTTCTATGGTTGTATCTGCATATGACTGTACAGGTTGCGGAAGCTGTGTATCTGTATGTCCTACAAATGCAATCACACTGTCTGACTTCTTAAGCAATGCAGACGAATTACAGAAACACTTTGATTATGGTATGACAGTTTCTGACAAACCTGAAATTTTTGAAAAATTCAAACCTGATACAGTAAAAGGTTCTCAGTACAAACAGCCACTGCTTGAGTTCTCAGGCGCATGTGCTGGTTGTGGTGAAACACCTTACGCAAAACTTCTGACACAGTTATTCGGTGACAGAATGTATATTGCAAACGCAACAGGATGTTCCTCTATCTGGGGTAACTCCTCACCATCTACACCATATACAGTAAACAAACGAGGACAGGGTCCGGCTTGGTCCAACTCCTTATTTGAAGATGCTGCTGAGTTTGGTCTGGGTATGTACCTTGGTGCAAAAACAATCCGTGAAAGATTGAAAGGTATCGTAAAAGACGTAGCTGCAAATGCAATGCATGAAGAAGTAAAAGAAGCGGCACAGCTTTGGTTAGCTACTTACAATAGTGGTATCGAAAACGGTGCAGCTACCGATCGCCTTGTAGCAGCAATGGAAGCACAGTCTGGAGCAAGAGCAAAAGAACTGTTGAAAGACAAACAGTTCCTTTCAAAGAAATCACAGTGGATCTTTGGTGGTGACGGCTGGGCTTACGATATCGGTTTCGGTGGCTTAGATCATGTATTGGCATCTGGTCAGGATATCAATATCATGGTATTTGATACAGAAGTTTACTCCAATACAGGTGGTCAGGCATCCAAAGCAACACCAACAGGTGCAACAGCACAGTTCGCAGCTGGCGGTAAAGAAATCAAGAAGAAAGACCTTGCAAGTATCGCAATGAGCTATGGTTATGTATACGTTGCTCAGGTATCCATGGGTGCTGACTACGCACAGTGCGTAAAAGCAATTGCTGAGGCAGAGGCTTATCCAGGTCCATCCCTGATCATTGCATACGCTCCATGTATCAACCATGGTATCAAGAAAGGTATGTCCAAGGCACAGGAAGAAATGAAAGATGCCGTAGCAGCAGGTTACTGGCATAACTTCAGATTCGATCCAAGAAAAGTAGCAGCAGGCGAAGCAGGATTTATGCTTGATTCCAAAGCTCCTACAAAAGATTACAAAGAGTTCTTAAATGGCGAAGTACGTTACAACGCTCTTGCAAGAATGGATCCGGAAAAAGCAGAAAAATTATTTGCTGCATCCGAAAAAGCTGCAAAAGAAAGATACGAATATCTTGAAAAACTGCAGGCATTCTACGGAAAGAAAGCAGAATAATTGGTGCAGTGAACTTTGGAACACAGAGTCATTGCCGGGGTATCGCCCCATATAAATGTGTTAGTCTTGAACTAAAAATATCCTAGAAAAGCCGTCCCGTGGCCGTAAGGCTGCGGGGCGGCTTTTTGTATATGGTTATTATTTTTCATGCAGATAGATACGGCGGCTTCCTGATTTATTGCTCAATGAATTGAAATGACAGCAGCAGATGGAGCCTTGTATCTGCATCATCCAGATCCGCTTCCAGCAGTTCCTGCAATTTTGCTAATCGATAAGACAGAGAGTTGCGGTGAAGATTCAATGCCTTAGCAGTTTCTACATTGCTGCGTTCACAGGTCAGATATACCTGTAAGGTCTGTACGAAATCAGAATGGTGTTTTTTGTCATACTCCAACAGCTTTCGAAGGGCAGGGTGACACAGGTCTGCGTTAGTCTGCTTTGGCATCTCGTGGAAGATATATTTCATGATATAGTCTTCGCCGTTGTATAATTTGCCGGCTTTTTTTTCACAATATTCGCCGGTGATTTCTGTGTAGAGATAATTTTTCTGGAACGAATCTGTCATTGTAAATTCCTGGCTGATAACACCATAATATTTTCCCGCTTGAAGCAGTGGCAGCAATTCCTGAAATGTTTTTTCCTTATTCATCAGAGACAGGTTGCACAACAGACAAACCGAATATCGGAAGCTGACTGCAAAAATATTGGAAAACTGATGGTTGATGGTTCTGCAAAAATGAGTGTTAATGTTAAATGGCTGATAGGGGGCATTTACCTGGATAAGGATTAGTTTGTCTGTATCAGACCAGCCATGGATGTTCAGGGAGCGTACCAACTCGCTGTTGTCATTTTCTGCATTGGCAAGGGCGGCACACAGAAGTCGATCCTGCTGGAGGGCGTCCAACTCCTGAATGTGGGCATGGAACCATTTATCAAATTGCTGACAGAGAATCGTCAATAGACAGGTTTCTCCTTTGGTAATCTTTTGGTCCAGGTCGATCATGACCAGTTTTCCAACCCACTTTTCATTGACGAAGAAGTTGTAATGTTGTCCTCCATGTGGAGTGCCAAAACTGTCGTCCAGAGTGTAGATTCCCTTGCGAAGAAAACGTTCCGGCTGCGTACGGTTCAGTTTCACGATCATTTCCATATTGGAACTGCCGTCCATGATCAGCTCATCCCATTGTGCATCCACAGAACCAAGGGGGTAGTTCTGGCTCATTGCCAGAAGCCGCTGTCCTGCATCCAGTATAAAAATCGGCCTTTTTAATACTGTTTCTGATGCATCCAAAAAATCCTGCAGCATGGAGTTGGAACTGAGCAGTTCCAGCAGGGCATTGTCCCATTTGGAATAGAATTCAAACGCATTTAATACCGAGTTCAGAACGTCCTCTTCATCATCTGTATCAAGGATCAGAATATCATTATTGTGAGTACAGATAACTTTGTCACTGCCATTTACAAATAAATCCTTTAACTTTCCGATGTAAAGACAATTGCTTTTCGGTGTCATGTTATTGGAAAACAGACGAACGGTATCAATTTCAATTGCATCCGAACGTATTTCGGCAGTTGGATGGAAATCTTTTAACCAATCATAAAAAACGGACATGTTAAGTTTCATGAGAATCTCCTTTGTGCAAATGGCATGAAAATATTTGAACGTATTTGCCGATACCATGTATTCAATGTTATTTTAGTGCATAATGCACAATGAAACAAGTGTGAAAAATAAAAATATGTGCAGAGAACACGGATACAGAAATAGCGAAATATAGTTTAATAGATGTATATGGTTTAAAACCAGAATAATGACGTACGAATACAATTTTAGGAGGATTTTTATAATGGGAAACGAACACAACGAACAGTTCCAGCCAGATCCAAAGTTTTTTGAAAGAATCCAGTTGTTCCAGGATACATTAGACTGCAAAAAGACAGACAAGATTCTTGCTGCTCCAATGATCATGTATCTGCCAATCAATCTGTATGGTATGACAACTGTAAAAGATGTTATGATGGATTATGGCAAGGCAGAAGCTTCTTTTATCCGTTATCATCAGGAATTCCAGCCAGATATGGCATGGGGACCACAGGCAATTTTCCCTGGCGCACCATTGGAAGGTCTTGATTGCCAGTATATCAGATGGCCAGGCAAACATCTGGCTGACAATGCTCCATTCCAGGTAGTGGACAGAGAAGATGGCTATATGACAGGGGAAGAATATTTGGAATATGCAGAAGATCCAACCGGATTTATCATGAGAAAGATTCTCCCACGTCACTATGGCGCGTTGAAAGGCTTGGAGATGGTAGACTTCTCCAATGCAATTTGGCAGGGTGGTCTTTACGGTATGATTCCATGTGGTCTTCCACCAGTAAGAGCAGCTTTCAATGCATTATCTGATGCGGGTGAAAAGATGTTAGGTATGGCACAGTCTGGTGGTAAGCTGATGGGTATCTTAGCCGGCATGGGTTGGCCAAGTGCCTGTGATCAGGCAGGTATCGCTCCATTTGATATGTTCAACGATACCCTTCGTGGTTTCTTAAATACAACCATGGATATGATCGAATATCCAGACGAACTGTTGGCAGCGTTAGAGGCTTGTACAAAGATCTGTGTACGTTCTATCAAAAATACATTTGCAACACAGCCATTCGTTAAGAATTATGTATTCTTTATCCACAATGGTTTTGATATGTTCATGAGCCGTGAGCAGTTCCAGACATTCTACTGGCCAGGCTTAAAGGCTTGTATCGATGCTGTTATCGAATGTGGCGGCACACCAAACATCTATATCGAAGACAAGTATGACAGCAAGATGGATATCATCGTAAATGATCTTCCTGCTAATAAATGTATCTTAACTCTGATCAACTGTGATGTTGAAAAATGGAAAGCAGCTTGCCAGGGCAAAGTCGCTCTCTCTGGTGGTGTAGATGGTTCCTTATTGAACTACGGTACACCAGAAGACGTTGTAAAGAATGTAAAAGCAGCAATCGATATGTGGGCGCCAGGCGGCGGCTACTTCTTGAACTGCGATGTATCTCTTGACGTTGCAAAACCAGAAAACTTACATGCACTGTTTGATACAGCAGCAACTTACATCAAATATTAATTTGACCAGTGACATAAAAACCATATAAAAGAGAGAGAAGTGCTTCAGAGAAATCTGAGGCATTTCTTTTTTTAGGGAAAAAAATACAGGATCCAATTCAAATTGCATAAAAACTACTTATTTTGTATTATTTTGCATGATTAAAAAGTGTAATGGGTGATGAAAAATATTAAATTTTACTAAAAAAAGATGAAAAAAACTATATCCTACTGATGTTTTTTATGCTAAACTTTTAGTTAGTATGAATAGAAGCTAAGATTCGGTAAAGGAAGTCGCGGGATTAAAACTTTATATTTATACGAATCTTAAAAAGAGAAGGAGAGTTTTTATGGAAGTATTTGGTAACATTATTAGTTCAATCAGTGGTGCTATGTATGGTTATATCCTGATTGCACTTTTGATCATTGCAGGTTTGTGGTTCACGTTTAGGTTTAAATTTGTACAGGTTCGTGCAATCCCGGAAGCAATCAGATCCATTATGGAAAAAGGGGAAAAAGGAAAGACATCCTCATTCCAGGCACTGATGGTATCCACAGCATCTCGTGTTGGTACCGGTAATATTGTCGGTGTTGCTGGTGCAATTCTTGTTGGTGGTCCTGGTGCTGTATTCTGGATGTGGATCATTGCTATTGTTGGTGGCGCATCTGCATTCGTAGAGTCTACTCTGGCTCAGGTATACAAGAAACGTGGGAAAGATGGTTCCTACGGTGGACCTGCTTACTACATGAAACAGGCATTAAAAGCGCCTGCACTTGGTGGTATCTTTGCTGTGGCACTGATCCTTACATACATGGGTGGCTTCAATGCACTTGCAGCTTACAACCTTACAGAGTTTACAAAAGCGTATGTTACAATTCCAAACGCTACATTGGTTATTGGTCTTGTGATCGCAATATTAGCAGCAATCGTTATCCTTGGTGGTGGTAAGATTATCACAAAGGCAACTGGTGTATTAGTACCAATTATGGCAGCCCTTTACATCATCGTAGCGATTATCGTTGTAGTAATGAACATTACAGAATTACCAGGTGTTATTGCAGCAATCTTTACACAGGCGCTGAACTTCAAGTCAATCGCTGGTGGTGCGCTTGGTGCAGCGATCATGCAGGGTATCAAACGTGGTCTGTACTCCAACGAAGCTGGTATCGGTTCTGCTCCAAACGCAGCTGCGGCAGCAGAAGTGTCTCATCCGGCAAAACAGGGTTTTGTACAGGTATTCTCTGTATTCCTTGATACAATCATTATCTGTTCTGCAACCGCATTCATGTGCTTAAGCTCTGGCGTTGATCCATCCGCATTTGACACCAATGCAGCTTATATCCAGGGTGCATTACAGGCAGTATTTGGACCAATTGGACCTCTGTTCATTACCATTGCACTTGCATTGTTTGCATACACAACCCTGATTGGTAATTACTTCTATGCAGAACAGAATATTTCTTACCTTTACAAAAATGCGAAGAACAACAAAGCGTTCATGTTCATCTACCGTCTGATCGCTGTTATCATTATTTTCGTAGGTGCACAGTTCTCCGCTGGCCTCGCATGGGATCTTGCTGACGTTCTGATGGGTATCATGGCGTTGATCAACATTCCGGTAATCTGGATTCTTGGCAGAAAAGCGCTGGTAGTTATGAATGACTACTTCAAGCAGAAAAAAGAAGGCAAAGACCCGGTATTCCATGCAAAAGATGTGGGTATTGAAGGTACGGAATATTGGAATGACTAAGACAAATCATCATTTGATCACATTCTGGTAAGAGTTATGTATAAGGCTGTGTCACAGGACACAGCCTGTTTCTCTTTTTGTCCCGAAAATAAAAGAAATACACAAATAAAATTCCAAAAATTGTAAAAAATTACAAACACAAAAGTGATAATTTGTATTACTATGCAATAAAGTTATATCGTCATGATAAAATTGAATAGTAGAGGTTCTAATTATAAACCAACTGCGTATTGAAATTAAAAATCAATAGGCGTATAATCAAATCATAGGGCTAAGTCTGCGCAAATATTTTTTTGGGCATAATGGTATACCATATAAATACCAAGAAAAAACTACAAAAATACTTGCGTATGTGCCGAAAAGGCAAAAGTGAAAAAGGGAGGCGCAAACATGATTCATTTTAAGCTGGATGTTGAAAAAAATGAAATCGAATTGGATTCTTCATTTCAGTCTGCAAATCATTTTGCAGAAGAGATGATCCTGATGATCAATACCATCATCAATGTAACTGCTTACTATGGCACCAGAAACAATCCGGAAAAGGGCCGTGAGTTTGCAGATCAGTTGAAAACAATCATTGCCGAAAACCTGGACAAGGACTGCGAATATGAAAAATTTGCAGCAGAACAGGCATCTGGTATGTAACTCGTAGTATTTTGTCCCCAGATTACACATATTATACAGAACAAAAATCTGCATAAGGAAGAAGCTGTGTGATGTGGGGTAAAAATAGATTTTGCTTGGGATACCAAGCGAATACAAAATAAAAACCGAAGAAATGCAAAAGTATAAACCAAGCAAAAGGAAGAAAAAAGGGAGGCATTTATGGCAAAGTCAATTGTTAACAAGACAACAAGTGCGCTGAACAAAACAGCATTGACAGGTACCTTATTTGTACTTGACAAAATGTTAAATGGTTTGGCGAAAGCCTGTCCTGCATTCGGTGATGAATGGAAGGATAAAGAATTGAAAGTGCAGATTCGTATCAGGGACAAGAGCGCTGGTCGTCTGATCGAATTCAGCGGCGGCAAAGTATCAGGTAAGAATGGTATCTACAACGACGCAACTGTAGATATGATCTTCTCAGATGAAGCAGTAGCAATGCGCGTTATGACTGGTATGATGATGGGCAAACAGGACGATTTCGTTAACGCAGCGAAGTCCAATGGTATCGAGCTGAACGGACCAGATGACGATGCAATGTGGTTTGCAGGATTACTGTTAAAAGTATTTGCATTTGACGTACTTTACTTAGGTCAGTATGGTACCAAGATGCCAAATGGCGAAATGCGTTACGTAAACGCAACAAATGGTGGTCCATTATTTGTATATGTAAAAGACGGCAAGATTGTTCGTATGACTCCGATCGATTTCGAAGCAGACGATGCTGAACCATGGACAATCACAGCAAAGGGCAAAAAGTTTACACCTCCAAAGAGAGCAACCGTTGCACCTTACGCGTTCTATAAATCACTGATCTACTCCAAAGATCGTGTGCTTTACCCAATGAAACGTGTGGACTTTGATCCAAATGGAGAAAGAAATCCACAGAATCGTGGTACTTCCGGTTATGAAAGAATTTCCTGGGAAGAAGCCCTTGATATCGTAGCAAAAGAAATTGTACGTGTACGTCAGGAAAATGGTCCTGGATCCGTATTCTTTACCTGTGGTTCTCACCACATGTGGGGTAATATTGGTTACTACTTATCCGCAGCAAAACGTTTCTTCAACTGTCTTGGTGCTACAACAGCAGCATTGAACCCAGACTCCTGGGAAGGTTTTGCATGGGGCGCTGTTCACCATTGGGGTGGTTCTGCTCGTAATGGTGGATGTGAAACATACTCTACAGTAGAAGACTGTATGCAGAACTCTGATATGATCGTATTCTGGTCCTCTGACCCAGAAACAACAGGCGGTGTTTACGGTGCGCAGGAAGGTACTATCCGCCGTGAATGGATCAAAGAATTGGGTATGAAGGTTGTTCATATCGATCCATACCAGAACTCCACAGCAGCATTTGTTCCAGGTCGTTGGATCGCTCCAAAACCAGGTACAGATACAGCGCTGGCAATCGCAATTGCACAGGTTTGGATGGAAGAAGATACCTACGATCACGAATATGTAGCAACAAGAACCTATGGTTTTGATAAATGGCGCGCATATGTAATGGGCGAAGAAGATGGTGTTGTAAAATCTCCAGAATGGCAGGAACCAATCACAGGTATTCCAGCTCGTACTGTTCGTGCACTTGCTCAGGAATGGGCAAGAAATAAAACATACCTTGCATGTGGCGGTATCACATGTTTCGGTGGTGCTTGTCGTACTGCTTATGGTACAGATTGGGCAACATCCATGACATGCTTAGTATTCATGCAGGGTGCTGGTAAACCAGGTATCAACTTCGGTGGTCTTCAGTATGGTACTCCACTTGATACAAGATTCTGGTTCCCAGGTTATGCAGATGGCGGTTTTTCTGGTGACTATATTGGTTCCGGTGCAGGTGTTGCACTGTACAACCGTATGCCACAGTCTCCATCTGTAACTTCTGAAACACAGCAGATTCCACGTCTGCGTATTCCAGAAGCAATCATTGACAAATATACAGAAGGCTATCCAATGCCTCCATTCAGCGTAGTTGGTCAGTTCCAGAAGATCATTTATCCGGCACCAGGACACAATCCTGTAAAAATGTACTGGAAATATGGCGGATCTCACATCGGAACACAGCCACAGTCCAAACGTTTTGCACAGATGTACAGAACAGACAGTCTGGATTTCGTTGTTAACCAGGCAATCTGGTTCGAAGGCGAAACAAAATTCGCTGACGTTATCCTGCCAGCATGTACAAACTTTGAACGTTGGGATATCGCTGAATCTGCAAACTGTGGTGGTTATATTGAAAAATCTTACTTACAGAACAACCACAGAGTATGCTTCGTACAGCATAAATGTATCGAACCACTTGGAGAATCCAAATCTGACTTTGATATCTTCCAGGCAGTAGCGAACAAGCTTGGCTTATGGCAGGTATTCTCCGAAGGTAATACAGAGTATGACTGGGCAAGAAGATACTTTGAAGCAACCGATCTTAAGAAGAAAATCTCCTGGAGAAGCCTCTTAAAGAAAGGTTACTATGTAGTTCCACCACTTACAGAAGATAAGAGAGATCCTGTTGCATTCCGATGGTTTGCAGAAGGAAGAAAGAAAGATACACCAGAATTATCTCCACTTCCATCTGAATACTACGGACGTTATGCAGAAGGTCTTCAGACACAGACTGGTCTGTTTGAATTTGAATCCCAGTCCTTAAAACGTGCACTTCCAGGCGATAAAGACAGAGAACCACTTTGTAAATATCATCCATCCTGGGAAGGCTGCGACACAACAGAACTTTACGAAAAATATCCATTACAGCTGATTTCACCACATTCCAAATACAGCTTCCACACAATGGGTGATGGTAAAGATTCTAACATCAATGATATCGATGAACACCGTATGTTGATCGACGGCTTCCGTTACTGGATCTTCCGTATGAATCCAGCAGATGCAGCAGCTCGTGGATTAAAACAGGGTGACATCGTAGAAGTATACAACGACAGAGGTAACGTACTCTGTGGTCTTCAGGTAACAGAACGTGTTCCTGTTGGTGTTGTACATTCCTACGAAGCTTGTGCTGACTATGTTCCACTTGGCGAACCAGGCGGCGATGGCGTTGTAGAAAAGAATGGATGTATCAACAACCTGACAAACAAGAGATTCCTTGTTGAAGGGGCACACGGTATGGGAGCTAACTCCTGTCTGGTAGAAGTTCGTAAATGGGAAGGAGATGCAAAATAATGAAAAAATGGCATATGGTTGTAGACCTTGCAAAATGTGTTGGCTGTTATAACTGCCTCTTAGCCTGCAAGGATGAACATGTTGGAAACTCCTGGCTTCCATATACGGATTGCCAGCAGCATCATGAAGATAAATGGATCAATCCAGTAAGAGTAGAAAGAGGGTCTGTGCCATTTACAGAAACCGCTTTCTTAACAAAAACCTGTCAGCACTGCGACAATGCACCTTGTGCAAATAAATGTCCGGATGCAATTATCCAGCGTGGTGATGGTATCGTATTAATCGACGCTGCAAGAGCAAAAGGCAACAAAAACCTGAAGGAAGCTTGTCCATACGGCAACATTCAGTGGAACGAAGAACTTCAGACAGCACAGAAATGTACCATGTGTGTACATCTCTTAGAAGATGGATGGAAAGAACCACGCTGCGTACAGGCTTGTCCGCTGAGAGCGTTGAATGTTTACTACTGCGAAGATGATGAATTCCAGAAAATCATTGACAAGCAGAAATTAAAACCATTAACAGATGGCAGCAACAAGCCACGTGTCCTTTACAGAAATCTGTACAAGTACAACAAATGCTTTATCGCAGGTGCATTGGCATACATGGATGGCGATAAGGAAGTAGCTGCTACCGATGCAAAGGTGAAATTATCCATGAACGGGGTTCTTTTAAAAGAAACCTATGTAGATTTCCTTGGCGAGTTCAAGATTGACCGCCTGCCACAGAACAGTGGAACCTACACACTGGAATTCCTTCTGGATGGATATCAGACAATCACCAAAGAAGTAGAAATCAAAACAGAAAGCCCAAATCTTGGTTGCTTGATGTTCGAAGCTTAAATTGGTAGTACGAAATTGAACCAGTAAAGATTGGCAAAGCGCAAAGGAGAGACCTAGATGATGTTTAACGCGAAATCCCCCCTATATGACGAACTGAATACTCTCCTTTGCGAAGGCTACCGGATGTGGGAAGGTTTTGGTTGTATCCCCTTAAATGAAATGGAAAAGCACGTAGTATTAGAGCAGGCAGTTTCTGCATGCAAAACAAACGCACATACCAAAGAGTATGCGGCTGCCTGCCAGTGTTTTTTCCTCTACCGCAAGCTTCATCATACGGTAGACGAGCAACCAGAGACGGCCACATTGTTGGGGGACTATTATTTTAGCCAGTTTTCTCAGTTTTTGATTCCAATTGACAGTCCAAAACTGATTGATCTGTTTGCAGAGTATTTAAAAAGTGATACAAAGTTGGCAGTCGGCGGAAACAAAGCATTCGATATGGAACCATATCTTGCCTTTGTGACCAGTGCTGCAGAGGAAATAGGACTATGACAGGATTGCAGATAAAAGCACAAGTGAAAAAACAATTAAATAGCAGTACCTTTGACTTGATGCAGGCTGCAATCAAAGAAATGGAAGCCCAGTTGAAGACGTTATGTCGTTCCGAACAGCTTGAGATGGCACAAAATCTTGAACGCGTGGTGATGGCAGGCGGCAAGCGATTACGCCCTTCATTAGCTTGGACCTGTCATCAGATCGGAACGGGAGCGCAGATGGAGATCATTCCGTTGATGTGTATGCTGGAACTGATGCACACGGCTTCCCTGATTCACGACGATGTTGTGGATGATGCACCGACCAGAAGAGGGGTGGCTACCATCCATACCACAAGCGGGCGACATGCAGCAGTGCAGAGTGGGGACTTTTTGCTTGGAAGGGCCATGGAATATCTTCACCTGTATCGAGGCACTGGCATTAACGAAGCCCTGGCTGAGATTTCCCTGCAGATGTGTCTGGGAGAGTTTCAGCAGATGGAGCATCTCTTTGATACAAAAAAGCAAAATCTGGAAACCTATTTCGAACAGATCAGGAGAAAGACTGCTTATCTGATTGCCACAAGCTGCTATTGCGGCGGCATTGCAGGCGGACTTGATAAGAAACAGTGCGAAGCACTTCGGTTTTACGGTGAACAGATTGGGATTGCATTCCAGTTAAAGGATGACATTTTAGATTTTACCGGCACCGAAAGCTTTGGGAAACAGAATGGACAGGATCTGAAACGAGGCATTTTCACCTATCCGGTGTTGTATGCATTCAAAAACAATCCAAATCCGGAAATGGAACGTCTGGCAGAAAAACGAGAGAAGACAAAACAAGAGATTAACACATTATTAGCGTATGTTCAACAGTCAAAGGGTGTGGAACATACCGAATTTCAGATACGTGTCTGCAGCCGTGAGGCGATCCGCGCACTGGATGTGATTCCAGAATGCGAAGGAAAGGCAGCGCTGATCAAAATGGCACAGACACTTGTTAAAAGGACCGTGTAATCCTTGCAAGCCTGAGGTTTGGAAAGGATTACCACTAGTAAATAAGGAGAAAGAAAAATGGATGAATGCCTGAACCAGAATAGTCAAAGAGCTTTGGCAAACAAAATTGCAGAAGAAGCTGGCGTGAATCTCCATGACTGTTATCAGTGTGGAAAATGCTCTGCAGGATGTCCAATGGCTCGTGGTATGGACTTAATGCCACGACAGGTTGTGCACTATCTGCAGCTTGGCATGATGAAACCACTTCTGAAATCAAAGGCAATCTGGCTCTGTGCAGCATGTCATACCTGCGTTGACAGATGTCCACACGACATCAACCTTCCAAGTCTGATGGAACTTACCAGAATGGAAGCAAAGAAACGCGGTATCATTGGTGTACAGGAAGTAGATAAATTCACAGATATCTTCCTTGAAAATGTGAAGATGTTTGGTAGAAACCAGGAAGTTGTACTGGAAGGTCTCTACAACGTAACAACTGGTCATTTGATGCAGGATATGCTTAACGTTCCTCACATGATCAAGAATAAGATCGTTGGACCAGAATTAAGTATGACAAAACAGGCGGCTGAAGTAAAAGAGCTGATGAAGAGAGCAGAAGAAAGGAGTGAAGAGTAATGCAGTATTCTTATTATCCAGGATGTTCCATGGACACAACTGGTGGAACATACAAGAGTTCAATCGAATATGTATGCAGCAAGATCAATATGGTACTTCATGAAATTCCAGACTGGAACTGCTGTGGTGCAACATGTGCACACTCCAAAAATGAAAAAGTAGCACTGGCACTGCCAGCAAGAAACCTTGCTATGGCAGAAAAGGAAGGCAAAGGACTGGACGTTGCAGTTCCATGTGCATCCTGCTACTCCCGTATGAAGATCACAGCTCATGCAGCGAAAAACAGCGAAGAAGTTCGCAAAGAATTAGAAGAAATCATTCAGATGCCATTTAAGGCACAGGCGGAAGTATTAAACTTCTTAGAAATCTTTTCTAAGCCTGAAGTAATGAGACAGTGTAAAGAAAAAATGTACCGTAACTTAAAGGGAATGAAGGTTGCATGCTATTATGGCTGCTTAACTTCCAGACCAGCACAGATTACCGGTGCAAAATCAACAGAAAACCCAATGGAAATGGACGAGATCATCAAATTGACAGGTGCCATTCCAGTAGAATGGGATTTCAAAACAGAATGTTGTGGCGCCAGCCATCAGGTTGACGCACCAAAGGTAGCAAGACCTCAGTTGGATCGTATCTTACGCAACGCAGAAGCAAACGGCGCACAGGCAATCATCACAGCCTGCCCACTTTGCAATCTGAACCTGGATATGAGAGAGGGTGAACTGAACATTGCAAATGGAACAAAATACAACCTTCCAATCTATCAGTTCACAGAACTTTTAGCAGTATGCATGGGCGCAAGTGCAAAAGAGCTTGGCTTACACAAACACTTCTTCCCGGCATTTGACCTGCTGAATACATATCTGAAAAAGGGAGGTGCTACTGAATAATGAGTCGTATTGGTGTATTTATCTGCCATTGTGGTACCAACATTGCAGGCGTTGTAGACGTTGAGCGTGTTGCAAGAGCTATGGAATCTGAACCAAACGTAGTTTACTCTACAGACTACAAATACATGTGTTCTGAACCAGGCCAGGCAATGGTAAAAGAAAAAATCGAAGAATACAATTTAGATCGTATCGTTATTGCTTCCTGTACACCTCGAATGCATGAAAATACATTCCGTAAGATGCTGTCTGGAACTAAGATCAACCCATACATGTTGGAAATCGCCAACATCCGTGAACAGTGTTCCTGGGTACACACAGACAGAGAAAAAGCAACACAGAAAGCCATCGCCCTTACCAGAATGGCAGTTGCTAAGGTAGGAAGAAACAAACCATTACATACAACAACTATTCCAATTCACAAAAAAGCACTGGTTATCGGCGGCGGTATTGCAGGTATTCAGTGTGCACTGGATATTGCAGATGCAGGTTATCAGGTAACACTGATGGATCGTGAACCATCCATCGGCGGTCGTATGGTTATGCTGGATAAAACATTCCCAACACTGGACTGTTCCGCATGTATCAGTACACCGAAGATGGTAGAGGTAAGTGCCCATCCAAATATCACGTTAAAAACATCCTGTGAATTAGAAGATGTAAGTGGTTATGTAGGAAACTTTGAAGTAACCATCAAACAGAAAGCTCGTTACGTAAACCACGATATCTGTACCGGTTGCGGTCTCTGTGAGACAAAATGTCCTACAAAAGTAATCAGCGAATTTAACCAGGGTATGTCTGAACGCCGTGCCATCTACAAATCCTTTGCACAGGCTGTTCCAGCAAAACCAGTCATTGACGCTGACCACTGTAAAAAACTCATTGATGGTAAATGTGGCGTATGTCAGATTGTATGTCCATTAAAAGCAATCAATTTTGAAGACACAGATACCACATTCACAGAAACATACGGTGCCATCGTAGTTGCAACCGGTTATGAGCTGATCGAGTGGCAGGATCTGTATCCAGAATACGGCGGAGGAAGATTCAAAGATGTTATCAGCGGACTTCAGTTCGAACGTCTTGTTAACGCTTCCGGTCCAACCGAAGGTCACATTTTATGTCCATCTGATGGAACAGAACCAAAAGACATCGTAATTGTAAAATGTGTTGGTTCCCGTGATCCGAAGAAGGGCAAGAGCTATTGTTCCCGTGCATGCTGTATGTACGGTGCAAAACATGCGCATCAGATTTTAGAAAAGATTCCAGGTTCCAACGTTTATATTTTCTATATGGACGTTCGTACACCTGGTAAAGGCTATGAAGAGTTCTATGACAGAACACGTAACGACGGTGCTCACTATATCCGTGGTCGTGTATCTAAGATTTACAAAGAACGTGGACGTCTCATCTGTAAAGGTGAAGATTCCCTTCTCGGCAAACAGGTAACCGTAGAAGCAGATATGGTAATTCTTGAAACAGCAATGGTTCCAGCAAAAGGCGTGGAAGACATCGTGAAGAAACTTGGTATTGCAAAAGACAACGATGGCTGGGTTCAGGAAGCACATCCAAAGCTTCGTCCGGTAGAAACACAGACAGGTGGTGTATTCCTTTGTGGTACCTGTCAGGGACCAAAGGATATTCCAGACACCGTAGCACAGGCTTCTGCGGCAGCAGTTAAAGTTTGTGGTCTGTTCTCCAAAGATGAGATGGAAACATCTCCAATGACAAGTAAGTCCGATCAGTCCAAGTGTTGTGGTTGTGGTCACTGCGTGGCAATGTGTCCATACAAAGCAATCAGCTTGAAAGAAATCGAAGACAGAATCGATGGCAAGAAAGTAAGACGTATCGTTGCTGATGTTAACTCCGGTCTTTGTCAGGGCTGTGGTTGCTGTGCAGCTGCATGTCGTACCGGTGCTATCGACTTACAGGGTTATACAAATGACCAGATTCTCAGGGAGGTAGATGCATTATGGCAGTAAACAATAATGAAAATTGGGAACCTCAGATTCTCGCATTCTGCTGTAACTGGTGTACCTACACTGGAGCAGACTTGGCAGGTCTGAACCGTATGAAATATCCTGAGAACGTGCGCGTTATCCGCGTACCATGTTCCAGCCGTGTGAATCCACAGTTCATCTTACGTGCTTTCCAGAAAGGTGCGGATGGCGTTCTCGTATGCGGATGCCACCCAGGTGACTGTCATTACGCAACCGGTAACTATTTCACAAGAAGAAGATTTATGCTGATGCAGAGACTCCTTGAGTACAACGGCATCGATCCAAACCGTTTCCAGGCAAGATGGATCTCCGGTGCGGAAGCTGTGAAGTTCCGTGATACTGTAACAAGAGTATCTGCCCAGATTAAAGAACTGGGACCAAACAAGAAGTTCCAGGAAACCTGGTATACAGCAGCAAACGAAGGAGGTGCCCAGAATGAGTAATGTTCAGGAACAGATTCGCGACCGTGTGCGTGCACTGTTAGCAGATGGCACTGTTTCCTACTTTATCGGATGGGGCGCTACCCGTTTTGAAGATAAGACAATGCCAATCTTCGTAACAAAACCAGAAGATGCAGACAAACTTGTCTGGAACAAGTACTGCATCAATGGTACTGCAAAATATCTCTTAGATGACCGTTATCCAGATGGAAAAATCGGTATTTTAGCAAGAGGTTGCGATACGAGAGCGATCAATCGTATGATTAAGGACAAACAGGCTGTAAGAGAAAATCTTTACATCATTGGACTTCCATGCGATGGCAAGGAAAACAAGGTTTGTGAAGGTTGTCAGCACAAAAATCCATTGGTTTACGATGAGATCATCGGTGAATTAGTAGAAGATAAGAAGAATCCAGAGCGTTTCAAAGACATCATTGAATTTGAAGCTTTAACGCCAGATGAAAGATATGAATACTGGGCAGTTCAGTATGACAAATGTATTCATTGCTATGCTTGCCGTAATGCATGTCCTGCATGCAGCTGTAAAGAATGTTATGCAGACCAGGCGAGAGAAGCATGGGATGGCAAACAGAACAATCGTAACTCCAACCAGGTATACGGCTTAACCCGTGTTTACCACGTAGGTGACCGTTGTATCGAATGTGGCGAGTGTGAACGTGTATGTCCAATGGGACTTCCAATCATGCGTCAGACAAAGAAGATGTTAAAAGACATCGAAGATTTATTTGGCGAATATGAATGTGGACTTAGCGCAGAAGACGAGCATGTTCTTGGTGAGTTTGATTTATCAGACAGAGACGAATTTATGTAAAGGAGGCGGTAGGATGCTGTTAAAGAAATCAGATATTACAAAAGCATTAGAGATTCTTGCCGCTGACGCAAGTGTCTTTGTACCAGGCCAGGTAGCAGACGTAAAACGTTTTATGTTGTGGGACGGACAGGAAGTAGAACTTGGTGGAGATAACACAACACTTCCTCCAAAGGATATCCTGTTCCCATGTACAGAAAAAATGTACAACTACAAACTTGGCAAATCTATCGAGATCAAAGAAGTGGTAGATAACACAAAGCAGGTTATCTTCGGTATCCGTCCTTGTGATGCCAGAAGTATTTTCCTGATGGATAAAGTGTTCTTTGAAAAAGGCTTTGTAGACAGTTTTTACAAGAGAAAAAGAGAGAACACCTTATTGTTTGCATACGGCTGTGATACCGTATGCCGTACCTGTTTCTGTGATTCCATGGGCTTAGATCCAAACGATGCACCAAACGCAGACGTGATGATGCACGATGCGGGGGATGCACTTGTCATGGAAGCGTACACAGAAGCCGGAAAAGCAGCTCTGGAAAAGATTGGCGACTTACTTTCCGAAGGCGGCACAGCAGAAAAAACAACTGCTTGTGAACTGAAGGTAAACGCAACAGATGATCTTCCGGAAAAATTAGGCAAAATGTTCGAACATCCAATCTGGGATGAAGTGACAAGAGCATGCTTGGGCTGTGCAACCTGTACATACGTATGTCCAACCTGTTACTGCTTCGACATTGATTCTGATAACCATGGTGCAGAAGGTACAAAATATCGTTGTTGGGATTCCTGTATGTTCTCTGACTACAGCAGAATGGCAGGCGGACACAACCCACGTCCAACTAAAAAAGAACGTGTACGTAACCGTTATATGCACAAGTTATCCTTCTTCCACGACAGATACGGTGAAATGCTGTGTGTAGGTTGTGGCAGATGTGTAGAAAAATGTCCGGCTCATATGGATATTACAACCTTTATTGACAAAGTAGCGGAGGTGGAAATCTAATGTGTGACTGCAATCATGAACATGAACACGATCATGAATGTACCTGCAATCCACTGGTACCACAGGTCGTAAAATTAATCAAAATTACAGAAGAAACGCCAGATGTTAAGACCTTCCGTTTTCAGACACTAGATGGTCAGAAACCATTTGATCCATTACCAGGTCAGTTGGCTATGATTTCCGTCATCGGTGTTGGGGAAGGTATGTTCTCCATCACTGCAAAAGGTGAGGACTGGATCGAATCTTCCATCAAAAGAGTTGGTATCTTAACAGACGCGCTTCATGAAATGACAGAAGGACAGGAAGTGGGAATCCGCGGACCATACGGTAATAACTTCCCATACGATGAGATCAAAGGCAAGGATCTTGTATTCATCGGTGGTGGTATCGGTCTTGCACCAGTACGTTCCCTGATCCGTTACTGCTTTGAACATCGTGAAGACTATGGCCATATCGATATCGTATATGGCTCCCGTTCACCAGAAGATCTGGTATTTAAGCCAGACCTTTTTGAAAACTGGCCAAAAGAGCCTGATACAAGAGTGGAAGTAACCGTAGACAGAGGCAATGCCCAGTGGAATGGCAATGTAGGTTTTGTTCCAGCATTCGTGGAAGAACTGGCTTTTTCACCGGAAAACAAAAAAGTTGTTCTCTGTGGACCACCAATTATGATAAAATTTGCTTCAGAAGCACTGCTTCGCATGGGATTTGCAAAGGAAGATGTTATTACAACATTGGAAATGCGTATGAAATGCGGTATTGGTAAATGCGGAAGATGCAATCTTGGTGGCAAATTCATCTGTCTGGATGGTCCGGTATTTAACCTGGCACAGTTGGATGAACTTCCAGATGAGAAATAAGATGTGCTTCGAATTGTTACATGAGAGGTAAATCTATGGGAACCATGTTTAAGTCTGCAAAACAGAAAAAAACAGAAAAGGTCCACAAGACCTTTGAACACGTCAGTATCGACTATGATGCCATGAATGATATTTCAAGTCTTGGCATGCACCGTGTCTATAAGCAAAAGTTGGCACTGGAGATCAAGAACAGGCAGTATCGCAGAATTTTGGATCTTTGCTGCGGAACCGGTGATATGGCGTTCCTTTTGGCAAGCCAGCATACGGATATGGAAGTGTTCGGGGTAGACTTTTCGGAACAGATGCTGAATCAAGCAAGAAAACGTCAGAGCAAGAAGGCAATTCGCAACATTGAGTTCTTACTTCAACAGGCAGAACATCTGATGTTTCGGGATGAGTTTTTTGATTGTGTAGTCATTTCCTTTGGACTTCGGGATGTAGGCGACTGCGAAGAAGTATTAAGGGAAGCTTACCGCGTGCTTCGACCGGGCGGTACGATTTACTGTCTGGAAACATCTCAACCAGAGCGAAGCGAGCTTAAGCAGCTTCGTGAGGTGTATCAGGGCAAGGTCATCCCGGCGGTCAGCACTTTCTTAAATGGAAAGGGCATGGAGTTTCGCTATATGGCGAAGAACAGTAAAGAATTTATCAGCAGAAAGCATCTTGCCTATCTGATGCAGAAAAGTGGATTCACCAAGGTTGGATGCGCCAGCTACTTGGGTGGAATCATTGCCTGCCATCGTGGGCACAAGGCAGAACTGAGCATGGAGGAACTACGTACACGCAGTCAAACTGCAAGCTGCGATTCCTTTACCATAGAGGAATAGTATAAATATATTCTAAATTGAACGATAAATGGTTGCTAGATATCTGAAATAAAGGTAAGATATAAGCATATCAGAACGTGTTGGTCGGTTGGCCAGAAAGGATGAACGACATGAAGAAATTTTTAAAAGTTGTATTAGTACTTGGTATCATCGGTGTAATCGCTTACAAAGCATATCAGTACTTCACAAAAGAACCTGAATACGATGAATTCGATGACAATATGGATGGCGCAGAATTTGATATCGAAGCAGAAGCAGAAGAATCTCTTGCTGACAAAATCAAAGCAGCGGCTAAAAAAGTGATCGGTTAATTGATTTGCAAAGGGCGGAGATTTTTCTCCG